>CALFLO010000135.1 GCA_937880175.1 uncultured Gluconobacter sp. | reverse complement strand
CCCCAAGACCCCGCCCTCCAGAACACAGCACTGAACCGTTTGATGCGCCTCTCCCAGCTTTTCGCCCTTTGCGGCACATCACAGGCCCTGACAGCCGACCCCGACATTCTGGCCGTAACGGCAGACAGTCGCCGGGCCGGAGCAGGAACGCTGTTCTTTGCCCTGCGCGGAGCAAAGCAGGACGGAAGCGCCTTTATCCCACTGGCTATATCTCAGGGTGCCGCTGCCGTGATCGTGGATCATGAGGCTGCGGAGCCGGGCCATTCAGTTCCCGTGATCGTACGCTCCGATGCCAAGCATCTGCTCGCCTGCATGGCGTCCGCGCTTGCAGGCCCGCAACCCGCCTGCGTTGCCGCGATCACCGGAACGAACGGTAAAAGCAGCACGGCCGATTTTCTGCGCCAGCTCTGGGTCCTTCAGGGAAAGCAAGCAGCAAGCCTCGGGACGCTGGGACTCATTTCTGACACGGACGTGCCAGCCCCGCCGAGCCTAACCACGCCCGATCCCGTATCTCTGTCACAGACCCTCGCCGCGCTGGCCCATAACGGCGTCCAACACGTCGCCCTCGAAGCCTCATCGCATGGACTTGAGCAGCATCGGCTGGACGGCGTTACGCTGACGGCGGCAGGTTTCTCCAATCTGACGCGCGACCATCTCGATTATCATCTGACACTGGAAGCTTACCGCACGGCAAAACTACGTCTGTTTGAAGACGTACTTCCCACAGACGGCATTGCAGCCGTCAATGCGGACATGGACAGCGAAACCTTTGCCGCCCTTCAGGAAATTTCGGCTCGGCGCAGTCTGACTCTCCGCAGTGTCGGACGTAATGGCACCACGCTGCGACTGATCGAAGCGCGCCCGACGCCATCCGGTCAGATCCTGCGTCTGGCCCTGCATGGCAAGGAACTGCCTGAAATCTCCCTTTCCCTGCCCGGACGTTTTCAGGCAGACAATGTGATGCTGGCAGCCGCCCTGTGCTGGAACGACGACGCAGAAGCCCGGCAGGTTGTCGAACTTCTGCCACGTCTGACAGGCGTCCATGGCCGCTGCGAACGCGCCGTCGCATTGCCCAACGGCGCCGCAGCCTATGTCGATTACGCCCACACCCCCGACGCACTTGACTGCGTCCTGTCCAGCCTGCGGCCGCATACGGCAGGCCGTCTGATCGTGGTCTTCGGCGCAGGCGGCGACCGCGACCGCGGCAAACGCCCACTCATGGGGGAAGTCGCTGCCCGAATGACGGATCTGGCCATCGTGACGGACGATAATCCCCGCACAGAAGAGCCCTCTTCCATCCGTTCCGAAATCCTGGCGGCATGCCCGGATGCACTGGAAATCGCAGACCGTCGCAGCGCCATCGCAGCGGGTCTCGAAGCCCTGAAACCCGGCGATATCCTTGTTGTGGCCGGCAAAGGACATGAGCAGGGCCAGATCGTCGGCACGGAGGTCCTGCCCTTCGATGACCGTCTCGTCATCCGTGAACTGGCAGGTGTGGCATGAGCGTTCTATGGAACAGCGCGGACCTTCGCGCCGCAACCAGTGGAACACTGAACGCCGACGTTCAGGTCACGGGTATCTCGATCGACACCCGCACACTGGCCCCCGGGGACCTGTTCATCGCCCTGCGCGGCGAAACGAGCGACGGCCATGCCCATGTCCGGCAAGCCCTGGACAAGGGCGCGGCCTGCGCGCTTGTGCATGATACAGCCGGTCTGGACGATCCGCGCCTCCTGATCGTTCCCGATACCATGACAGCACTCGTGGATCTGGGACGCTACGCACGCGCCCGTTTTTGCGGAAAAGTCGTCGCCATCACCGGCAGCGTCGGTAAGACAACGACCAAGGACATGCTGAACGTCGCCCTTTCCGCCATCGGTCAGACGCACGCTGCCGTCGCCTCCTACAACAATCACTGGGGCGTACCCCTGACGCTGGCACGACTGCCGCAGAACGCGCGGTTCTGCATCAGCGAAATCGGCATGAATCATGTTGGAGAAATCGCCCCCCTTGCCGCTCAGGTCTGCCCCGACGTCGCCATCATCACGACGATCGGCACGGCGCATCTCGGCCATATGGGTACTATCGAGGCGATTGCAGAGGAAAAATCAGCCCTGTTCGACGCGCTTTCGGACAAGGGAATTGCCATCGTCCCGGACGATGCTCCGGGGCAAACCTATTTCACCCAAGCCCTGCCCGAAGAATGCGCCCTGTGGCATTCAGGTTTTTCTGAAACGGCAGCACTCCGGATCGAAGAACTGCATTGCTCGGCAGAAGGCAGTCATTTTTCGCTGCACATGCCGTCCGGCACTCAAGACGTGACCTTGACGGCACCGGGCGAGCATCTGGCCCGCAACGCGGCTCTGGCCCTCGGCGCGGTTGCAGCCCTTGGCGAGGATGTCACCGTTGCCACCAACGCATTGCGGAGCTTTGTACCGGGTGCCGGGCGCGGGCAGATCCGCACGATCCTGAACGATGTGCGGCTGCTCGATGAGAGCTACAACGCCTCCACGCCCAGCGTCCGCGCGGCATTGGCAACCCTCGCACTCCTCCCGGCACAGCGACATGTTGCGGCCCTCGGGGACATCCGGGAACTCGGCACCTTCGCCGATTCCGAACACCGTTCTCTGGCAGATGCCGTGCAGGCTGCCAAAGCCGTCGCCTTCTGCTGCGGCCCTCATATGCGCGCGCTCTACGACGCACTTCCGTCCGAACTTCAGGGGGGATACGCCACGGACGCCGCGTCCCTGGCGCCTCTTCTGCTCAACGCCCTTCGCCCCGGTGATCTCCTGCTCGTGAAAGGCAGCTTCGGCAGCCGGATGCGTGACGTGATCTCAGTCCTCGATAACGCTTCCAGCCCGGTTTCTTCCTGATGCTTTTCAATCTCATCGCCGCTCACGACACGTCCCATGGCGGGTTCTTCAACCTGTTCCATTACCTGACGTTCCGCTCGGGCTGCGCCTGCCTGACCGCGCTGGTCATCTCGCTGGCACTGGGCAACCCGTTCATCGCGCAGCTCAAGCGGATCCAGCGCGAAGGCCAGCCAATCCGCACAGTCGGCCCCGAACGGCATATTCTGGAAAAGGCCGGAACGCCCACGATGGGCGGCATGCTGATCCTGATTGCGCTGTTTTCGGCAACGCTGCTCTGGGCCGATCTGACGAATGGCTTCGTCTGGGCCGTCATGCTGACGACGGCGGCTTTCGGGGCCGTCGGGTTTGCCGACGATTACCTGAAGCTCTCAAAGCGTAATACAACCGGCGTTTCCAAGCGGACCCGACTGGGCTGCGAGTTTCTGGCATCATTGGTTGCCGGGATCTGGCTGCAATATCTGACTCCACCGGAATTGCGCAACATGGTCGCCTTTCCGTTCGTGAAGGATGTACTGCTTCCGCTGGGCTACGCTTTTCCGATCTTTGCAATGATCACCATTACTGGCTTTGGCAATGCCGTGAACTTTACGGATGGTCTGGACGGCCTCGCCATCGTTCCGGTCGTAATCGCAGCACTGGTCTTCGCCCTGATTTCCTATCTGGTCGGCAACCACGTCTTCGCCGACTACCTGCAACTCCATCCGGTCCCCGGCACGGGCGAACTCGCAGTCTTCTGCGCCGCCCTGATTGGCGCGGGTCTCGGCTTCCTGTGGTTCAACGCCCCACCGGCTGCCGTTTTCATGGGCGATACCGGCTCCCTGTCCCTCGGCGGCGCTCTCGGAGCCGTAGCGGTCGCCACCAAGCATGAACTCGTCCTGTGCATCGTAGGCGGCGTTTTTGTGGCCGAAACCCTCTCCGTCGTCATCCAGATCTTCTGGTTCAAGCGGACGGGACGGCGCGTCTTTCTCATGGCGCCCCTGCACCACCATTTCGAGAAAAAAGGCTGGCAGGAGCCGAAAATCGTCATCCGGTTCTGGATCGTTTCCATCGTGCTGGGCCTGTGCGGTCTGGCGACGCTGAAACTGCGATGAGCGGCTTCCCACCCAACCTCCTTGCAGGGGAGCGCTATGCCGTCTGCGGTCTGGGACGCAATGGCACCGCTGTCGTGCAGGCGCTGCTCGGGATGGGCGCACAGGTTCACGCCTGGGATGATCGCAATGCCGATCTGCCCGCGCAGCCGAACCTGACGGTCGCTCCCCTGACCGACCTGTCCGGCATGACGGCCCTCATCCTATCTCCCGGCATTCCGCATCTTCTGCCCAAAGCCCATCCTGTCGCGGACCTTGCCCGCGCTCAGGGAATCCAGATCCTGTCCGATGCCGAGATCCTGTATCGTGTCGTCCGGAAGTCCGGCTCAAACGCCGCGTTCGTCGCAGTTACCGGAACAAACGGAAAATCGACGACGACGGCCCTGATCGCCCATCTCGTCACAATGGCCGGGCGTCCCTGCGCGGCAGGCGGCAATCTCGGCACGGCATCGCTGGCGTTACCGCTCCTGCCCGATGACGGCGTCTACGTCATCGAAATGTCCTCCTACATGCTCGAACGCCTCGACCAGTTCCATGCGAACGCGGCATGTCTGCTGAACCTCACCCCCGATCATCTGGATCGGCACGGTGACATGACGGGCTATGCGGCGGCCAAGGCCCATGTGTTCGACAATATGGGGCCGGAAGATCTGGCCGTGATCGGCATGGATGATGACTGGTGCCGGTCCATCGCGTCACAGGTCGCATCACGCGGCGTGCAGGTGGTTGAACTGAACACCGACACCTTGCCCCCCTTTGAAGGCCCAGCCCTTCCCGGACGGCATAATGCCCAGAATGTCGGCGCGGCCCTGGCCATTGTGCACCATCTCGGCCTTGATGACCCGGCAATCCAGGCCGGTCTGAAATCCTTTCCCGGTCTGGAACATCGCCTCCAGAAAGTCGCGGAATGCGATGGGATTTCCTTCATCAATGACAGCAAGGCCACGAACGCTGAAGCCGTCTCCAAAGCACTTGCTGCCTATGACAGGGTCATGTGGATTGCAGGTGGCGTTGCAAAAGCAGGGGGCATCGAAAGTCTTGCTTCGTTCTTTGATCACATCGCCCAGGCTTTTTTGATCGGTCAGGATGCCGATGTTCTGGCCGCCACGCTCGAAGAGTACGACGTCCCTTTCCAGCACTGCGGAACACTGGAGAACGCTGTCCCGGCAGCCTTCAAGGCCGCTCGCGAGAAAAACATTCCCGTCGTTATGCTCTCCCCCGCATGTGCAAGCTTTGATCAATTCCGCAGTTTCGAGGATCGAGGTTCACACTTCCTTAAGATTTGCGATAATATCGTAAAATCAGGTCATTGTGGCACCACACGCACGCAGAAGCAGGAGGATTGACACCATGTCGGGACTGTCCCGTGTCGACACTTCTGCGGTCGCCCGCTGGTGGCGGAATCTGGATCGTGTGACGCTGGCCTGCGTCGGTCTGCTGATCGGTCTGGGCTATGTGCTGATGCTGGCCGCCAGTCCCGCCGTGGCTTCGCGTATCGGCGCCTCACGCAACATGTTCATTCTCAAGCAGGTGATCTTCCTGACGCTGGCCGGAGCGATCGTTCTTGGAACGTCTTATCTGTCCCGACAGGCCATCAAGAAACTCGCCATCATCGGCGGCATCCTGGCTCTGGGTGCGACGGCCATGACGCTGGTGCACGGTATGGAAATCAAGGGCGCGCGCCGCTGGATTGCGTTGCCCATGATGTCGGTCCAGCCCTCCGAATTCCTCAAGCCGTGCTTTGCCGTCATGACCGGATGGCTGCTGTCCGCGCGCCGTTCCGTCGTGATGTGGGGCAATATCGCGTTTCCCGGCATGCTGGTGGCCTTTGCGTGCTTCGGGTTCATTCTGGTCCTGCTGAAATCCCAGCCGGATATCGGAATGCTTTCCGTCATCACGATGGTCTTCATGACACAGTTGTTCGTGGACGGTCTCAAGCTCTACTGGGTCGGCCTGTGCGTTGCTGGAATGGCGGGAGCCTTCGCGGTCGCCTATATCGTCTTCCCGCACGTCCAGTCCCGCGTTCAGCGCTTCCTGCATCCCGATGTCGGCGATCATTATCAGATCGATACCGCTCTGCGCGCCTTCGGAAATGGGGGCCTTCTGGGCCGAGGCCCCGGTGAAGGCCGCGTGAAGGACCTGCTGCCCGACGCCCATGCCGACTTCGTCTTCGCCGTCGCAGGCGAGGAATATGGCCTTATCCTGTGTATCGGCATCATCCTGCTGTTCGGAATCATCGTGCTGCGTACCCTGCTCAAGCTAATGCATGAGGAAGATCCGTTCGTCATCGTGTCTGCTGCGGGACTGGTGACCGGTTTCGGGCTTCAGGCCTTCGTCAACATGGGTTCGACATTGCATCTGATCCCGACAAAGGGCATGACCCTGCCCTTCATTTCCTATGGCGGCAGTTCGGCAATGTCGGTGGCCCTGACCATGGGTATGGTTCTGGCCCTCACACGTCATCATGTCGGCCAGAGCCGGATTGGTCAGAGAACCTCTGCGCCTTACGCTCAGGGAACAGTGTTTGAGAGGAACGCGCCGTGAACCGCCCCATCGTTATCGCCGCCGGTGGCACGGGCGGACATTTCTTCCCGGCTGAGGCTGTCGCGACCGTGCTCGCGGAACGGGGACACGAACTTGTCCTAATGACCGACGCACGTCACGGACGTCGCGAAACCGGCCTGTTCAAGGACCGTCCGCAATACGTGCTGGACGGTGCAGGCGTGGCCGGTAAAGGCATTGGCGGGAAGATCCGTGGCGTACTGGCCCTGCTGCGCGGCATGATGGACGCACGCCGCACCCTGAGTTCGCTGGATGCAGCGGCCGTCGTAGGGTTCGGCGGCTATCCGTCCATCCCGCCTTTAACCGCATCGCGTCTTCTGCCTTCCGCAAAACGCCCGCAAATGGTCATTCACGAAGGCAATGCCGTGCTCGGACAGGCCAATGCCTTCCTGTCCCGCTTTTCTCCGCTGATCGCCACCTCCTATACGACCGTCGCGCGTCTTCCAAAAAACGCCCAAACAACGCTGACAGGTATGCCCGTCCGCGCGGGCATCGAAGCGCTATTCGATCATTCCTATGTGCCGCCCGAAGACAGGATCAACCTTCTGGTCTGGGGCGGTTCGCTTGGCGCACGCGTATTCTCTGAAATCGTGCCACAGGCACTGGCTACCCTTCCCGAAGAATTCCGCAAACGCCTGAAAGTTACGCAACAGATCAAAGCCGAGGATCTGGACCGCGTTCGCGCCATTTATACGGATGCCGGTATCGAAGTCGAAGCCGCACCCTTCTTCACGAATGTTCCGGCCTGCCTGAAAAACGCCCATCTCGTGATCGGACGTGCGGGCGGCTCATCAGTCGCAGAACTGGCCATGGCCGGTCTTCCGTCCATTCTGGTGCCACTCCCCATCGCTGCCTCTGATGAACAGGGCGCGAATGGTCAGGCACTCGTAGACGCAGGCGCCGCTTGGATGATCCGTCAGCCTAATTTCACACCCACTGCCCTGACGGCTCTGCTGACAGACCTGTTTTCCCATCCTGAAAAGCTCGAAAATGCAGCAAAAGCCGCTCATCTGTGTGTGCGCCCTCATGCTGCCGCAAAAGTCGCTGATCTGATTGAATCCGCCCTGCGGTCCTGATCCCCAGTTTTTTCGTTCCTGCCCAAGAGTACCTGCCCCATGCGCGCCCTGCCCCTGAACATCGGAACCATTCACTTCGTCGGTATCGGCGGCATCGGCATGTCCGGCATCGCCGAAGTCCTGCATATGCTGGGCTACAAGGTGCAGGGTTCCGATATCGCCGAGGGCGCCAATGTGCAGCGCCTGCGCCAGTCGGGAATTGTCGTGCATATCGGCCATGACGCCGCCAATCTGGGCGATGCGCAGGTTGTCGTGACTTCCACGGCCGTAAAAAAAGACAACCCTGAAGTCGTGGCCGCACGCGCCAAACTCATTCCCGTCGTGCGTCGCGCGGAAATGCTGGCCGAGCTCATGCGCCTGCGCTGGTCTGTTGCCATTGGTGGTACGCATGGCAAGACGACCACGACCAGCCTCGTGGCCTGCGTGCTCGAACATGCGCGTCTGGACCCGACCGTCATCAATGGCGGCATCATCGAGGCCTACGGCACCAACACACGCATGGGCTCAGGCGACTGGATGGTCGTCGAGGCCGATGAAAGCGACGGATCCTTCCTGCGCCTGCCAGCGGTAATCGCGGTGGTGACCAACATGGATCCGGAACATCTGGATCACTGGGGCACGGAAGAGGCCATGCAGGCCGGCTACGACCAGTTCGTCTCGAACATCCCGTTCTACGGTTTCGCGGTCCTGTGCGTGGATCATCCGCAGGTACAGCAGATGATTCCGCGCCTGTCTGATCATCGCGTCATCACCTATGGCTTCAGCCCGCAGGCCGATATCCGTGCTGAAAAGGTCGTGATGGACAAGCGCGGCGCGACATTCGAGGTCGTGGTTACCAACCGCCAGCGAAACCGTTCGCGCCGCGCCGGCCCGTTCCGCCTGCCGATGCTGGGACACCACAACGTCCTGAACTCGCTTGCAGCGATTGCTGTCGCGCTTGAAATGGAAATCAGTGATTCCGTGATCGCGTCCGCCCTGACGACGTTCAAGGGCGTCAAGCGCCGCTTCACCCGCACGGGCGAATATAACGGCATTTCCATCATCGACGATTATGGCCACCACCCGGTCGAAATCGCCGCCGTGCTCAAGGCCGCCCGTCAGGCTGGCGCGCGCAACGTCATCGCCGTCATGCAGCCGCACCGCTATTCGCGCCTCAAGGTCCTGTTCAACGAGTTCTGCACCTGCATGAACGACGCCGACACGGTTATCGTGGCTGACGTCTACGCCGCAGGCGAAACGCCGATCGAAGATGCAGGCCGTGATGCGCTCGTCGAAGGCCTGCGCGACCGCGGGCACCGCTCCGTCGTGCCGCTCCCCGATCCGGCCCATCTGGCGGAAATGATCAACGCCATCGCCAAGCCCGGCGATTACGTCGTCTGTCTGGGCGCCGGCACCATCACCCAGTGGGCGCAGGCCCTTCCTGCCCAGCTCGAAGCCCTGAACCGCCAGACCGCAACCGAAGGCGCGGCATGACGGGCAGCAGCGACTTTCCCGTCACGGGCCTGCGCGGCAGACTGACCCCGAACGCTCCGCTCGGCCCCCGCGCATGGTTCCGCGTCGGCGGCCCGGCGGACTGGCTGTTCGTCCCCGAAGATCAGGACGATCTGGCCCTTTTCCTGCGGGAAAAACCAGCCGCCATGCCGGTTACGGTTCTGGGTGCGTGCTCGAACGTCATCATCCGCGACGGCGGCATTGCCGGTACGGTCATCCGTCTGGCGCGCGGCTTTGCAGACATCACCGTTCAGGGCAACAGCCTGATCGTGGGCGCAGCCGCGCTCGATATCACCGTGGCCGAACATGCCGCTGCAGCGGGTCTGGCAGGGCTGGAGTTTCTAGCCGGCATTCCGGGCTCGATCGGTGGCGCCGTCCGCATGAATGCGGGCGCCTACGGATCGGATATCAACGCGGTTCTCGAATGGGCGGATATCCTGACGGCCGAAGGCGACCTGCACCGCCTGTCCCATGACGAGCTCGGCTTTGCCTATCGTCATTCGGAACTTCCAGAGGGCAGCACAGTCATCCGGGCCAGCCTGCGCGGTACACCGGACAACGCAGACGCCATCCGCAGCCGCATCGCGGATATCCGGGCCTCACGCGAAGCCTCGCAGCCCGTACGGGCACGAACCGGCGGCTCCACCTTCCGCAACCCCGAAGGCCACAAGGCCTGGCAGCTCATCGACGAAGCCGGATGCCGTGGACTGCAGATCGGGGACGCGCAGGTCAGTGAAAAGCACTGCAACTTCCTGCTCAATCTGGGGCAGGCCAGCAGCGCGGATCTGGAAACGCTGGGCGAAACCTTGCGCGAAAAAGTGTTGGCACAGAGCGGCGTGGACCTGCATTGGGAAATCAAACGTATCGGGCGCAAATCCGAGGGAGAACAGACGGTATGAAGGTCGCAGTCCTGTTGGGGGGAACATCCAGTGAGCGACCTGTCAGTCTCGTCAGTGGCGAGGCCGCAATCGAGGCCCTGCGCGAAAAGGGACATGACGTCACGCCAATCGATGTGGGTCCCGATATCGCAACAACGATTTCGAGCCTGAAGGCCGCCGCACCGGACGTCGTTTTCAATGCGCTTCATGGCCCGCGTGGCGAGGATGGCGCCATCCAGGGCGTTCTGGAATGGCTTGGCCTACCCTACACCCATTCAGGCATCCGCGCTTCGGCCGTAGCCATGGACAAAGGCGCGACCCGCATCCTTCTCGCCGCCGCCGGACTGCCCGTAGCGCAGGGACGTGTCGTGACGGTCGATGAACTGGCCGAAGCCGACCCGCTGCCCGCACCTTACGTCATCAAGCCGGTCGCAGAAGGATCCTCCGTTGGCGTTGAGATCGTGCGCAAGGGAGACAACCGTCGCGCTGAAATCGCGCAGACATGGCGTTTTGGGAAAGACGCGCTGGTCGAAAGCTTCATTCCAGGTCGCGAACTGACCGCAGGCGTTATGGGAGACCGGGCTCTGGCCGTCACGGACATCCTGCCCTGTGAGACGGCTGCGTTCTATGATTTCGAGGCCAAGTACAAGGCGGGCGGCTCGCGTCATGTCGTCCCTGCGGAACTTCCGAAGGCCGTGACGGATCGTGCGCTCGACTATGCTCTGCGCGCCCACCAGACGCTGGGCTGTCAGGGTGCCAGCCGCACGGATTTCCGTTACGACGAGGACACCGACACGCTGGTCATCCTCGAAGTCAACACGCAGCCGGGAATGACACCCACATCCCTGTTGCCGGAACAGGCCGCCTATTGCGGAATTTCCTATCCGGACCTGTGTGACTGGATGGTTCAGGAGGCACTGACGCGCTGATGCGGGAGGATCCGTCCTTTCAGAGAGACGATTTCGTCCGGGAGCGTTATTCCGGGGGCCTGCCGCCTCAGGAAGACCGTCCCTCACGGGCAAAGCTGTTCTGGCGCCGGCAACGGCGGCTGGTCCGGCCTGCGATCGTGTTTCTGGTCGTGATGGGAATTGCGGGCGCGGGCGTGCGCCTGCTGTATGATGCGGCGTCGGAAGAACGCTTCGCCCCGCTGCGGGCACGGCTGGTCGAAATGGAGCCACTGCCCATTCGCCACATCGTCATCAACGGTCGCGGCATGACCAGCGAAGCCTCGATCCAGGACGCTCTGGGCACGTCCATCGGGCGACCCATTTTCGGGTTTTCCGTCGAAGCCGCACGTCAGCGACTGGATGAATTGCCGTTCATCGACCACGCAACGGTCGAACGGCACATGCCTGATACCGTTATCATCACGCTTGTGGAGCGCACCCCGATCGCTGTCTGGCAGGACCGTGGGCATTTCATGCTCATCAATCAGGCCGGAGAAGAAGTTTCCGATCAGGGCCTGACGGGCAAGAATGCGCAGGCCTTCCTCCAGTTGCCGCTCGTGGTCGGTGAAGGCGCGAATACTGCCGCCGCCTCGGTAATTGATGCCCTGAACCACGAACCGCTGGTCAAAAGTCAGGTGACTGCCCTGATCCGGGTTGGAAACCGCCGCTGGAACGCAACACTCAAGGACGGAACCACCGTTTTGCTGCCTGAAGGCGAAGAAGCGGCAGCTTTTGCACGTCTGGCACGTTACCAGCAGAGCATGCGTCTGCTGGACCGTCCGGTTCAGTCGATCGACCTGCGCCTTCCGGACCGGATGGTCGTCCATCAGCCACCACAGGCAGCACCGCCCCCTGAAGGCGCGAAGCCCGATCCGTCCTTACCGCCACCACCAGCAGACGGCACAAAGCAGCCATGAATGACCATAACGCCATGTCAGATCTCCCGGCATTCCGGCGCCGGGGTGGTCTGAGGGGCCGGTCCCTCATTCCGGTTGGTGGCGAGCGCGACGTCAGCGTCAACCGCGTCCCACGTGACATCCTGTCCCTTCCCCCCGAGGAAACTCCGCGAAACGTCACCTGGCGTCCGGGCATCTTTGGGGCGCTGGACATCGGCACAACAAAAATGACCTGCCTGATCGGCAAGGGGGAGCCCGACGGGTCCATTCAGGTTCTGGGTCACGGCTGGCGCCGCTCCCACGGCATCCGTTCGGGCTCCATCGTGGATATCCGCGACGCCGAAGCTGCGATCCGGGCCACAGTCGGACAGGCCGAGGAAGCTGCCGAGCGGCGCATGGACTCACTCGTCGTCAACCTGTCCTGCGGACGCCCGCTGAGCCGTTTGGTAGACGCCCAGATCCCCATCGGCGGCCGCGAAGTCACCGCAGGAGACGTGCAGCGCCTGATTGCGGAAGGGCAGGCCCGCGCCTGGATGGAAGGACGCGAAGTCATCCATACGCTGCCCATCGGATATGTCGTGGATTCCATTCCGGGAATCGCGGACCCGATCGGTCATCAGTGCGAAGAGCTCGCCACCCGGATGCATGTCGTGGACATGAATTCCAGCGCATTGCGTACTCTGGATGCTGTCCTGCAACACGCGGAACTGAAGCTGGATGGACTTGTCGCCAGTCCCTTTGCGTCCGGCGTTTCGGTTCTGGCCGCCGAGGAGCGGGAACTCGGCGTGACCGTCGTGGAAATGGGCGGCGGCACGACGTCTCTGGCGGTTTTCTGTGAAGGTAAACTGCTCCATACGGCCCAGATTCGTGTTGGCGGGCTGCATGTCACGCGGGATATCGCCGGTGTGTTGTCCACCTCCCTGGAAACCGCCGAACGGCTCAAGACAATGTATGGCGCCGCCCAGATGGGCTCCGACGACCAGCGCGAAATCCTCTCCGTGCCTCTGATCGGCGAGAACAGCGACCGTCTGGTCCGTCTTCAGCGCTCCAGGGTAATTTCCGTCATCCAGCCCCGGATCGAGGAAACCCTCGAACTCGTTCGGCAATCGCTCGACAACGCGGGGCTGGGCCGACTGGCCAATGGCAGGGTCGTTCTGACTGGCGGTGCATCGCTGCTTGAAGGAATCGTGCCCGTTGCCACGCGCATTCTGGGCCGGCCAGTCCGGATGGGAAAACCCCAGAACATTTACGGCCTGCCCGAGACGGCCGCGGCTTCGGCAGGCTTTTCAACCGCTGCGGGGCTTCTGGCCTGGGCAGCGGGTGCGGATCGGGACTTTGGAGATATTTCCGTTCCTGAACCCAAACCTCGCGGACTTGTTAAACGTCTCGTAGGCTTCATACGCAACAATGTATAGTCTACTACAGACCATAACGCCCTCACCTGTCGCTTCCATGAAGTTCCGGACCAGATCATGACGCTGAATCTTACTCCCACTCCCAATTCCCACGTTGAACTGGCACCACGGATTACCGTGATTGGCGTCGGCGGCGGCGGCACGAATGCCGTCGACAACATGATCGCTTCCGAACTCAAGGGCGTGGAATTCGTCGTTGCCAACACCGACGCCCAGCAGCTGGCCCATTCGAAGGCCGAACGCCGCGTCCAGCTTGGTCCGCATCTGACACGCGGTCTGGGTGCCGGTGCCAAGCCGGAAATCGGCCGTGAAGCCGCTGAAGAAGCCGCCCAGGAAATCGACCGGCAGCTCGAAGGTGCCAATCTGGTCTTCATTACGGCTGGTATGGGTGGTGGCACAGGTACGGGCGCGGCTCCGGTGATTGCCCGTATGGCACGTGAGCGTGGCGTCCTGACAGTTGGCGTTGTCTCCAAGCCCTTCAATTTCGAAGGGCGCCGCCGCACAACCGCAGCAGAAGTCGGCATTGCCGAACTTCAGAAGCATGTCGATACGCTGATCGTCATCCCGAACCAGAATCTGTTCAACTCGGCCACGCAGAACACGACGTTCCGCGAAGCGTTCCGGATGGCCGACAACGTCCTGAACATGGGCGTACGCGGCATTACGGACCTTATGGTTTCTCCGGGCCTCATCAATCTCGATTTCGCGGACGTGAAAGCCGTGATGGAAGAGATGGGCAAGGCCATGATGGGTACGGGCGAAGCCTCCAGCGAGGAAGATGCTGAAGATCGTGCCGTGCTCGCAGCCGAACGCGCGATTTCCAATCCGTTGCTGGAAGATGCGTCGATGGCTGGCGCACGCGGCCTTCTCATCAACATCACCGGTGGCGAAGACCTGACGCTTTATGAAGTCAACGCGGCCGCGGACCGCATCCGTGAGGAAGTGGCCGATGATGCCAACATCATCTTCGGTGCGCTGATCGATGAAAAACTGAATGGCCGCGTTCGCGTATCCGTCGTCGCAACCGGCATTGATACTCAGCCCCGTCATGATCCCTCGGCGCCAAACACGGATACGCGTCAGGCCGCCGCACCGCTGACGAACGCCGCTCCGCAATCCGCATCCGCACCCCGCGACAACGCAGCCCCCCGTGCCGCTGCACCGTCTTTCCAGCCGGGTTCCACCTATGCCGGTGGACCGCCGCGTCCGAATTTCGCGCTCGATGCCCAGCAGACGCCTGCGCAGAATACGGCGCCCCAACCTCAGCAGGAAACTCCGGCAACCCAGCCTGCCGCCGCTGAAACCCAGCCCGTCCGTCAGGAAAACACACACCAGCCGTCCCCGCGAGCCGGTCTGTTCTCTGATCCGTCCCGCCATACTCCGCCACCACAGCCGGATGCGCCCCGGAGCCTGTTTGGCATGGTCACCGGCGCCTTCCGCACCCGCCCCCCGCAGCCACAGCAGCCCCAGCACACAACGCAGCGGACGGAACCCAGCAGCCGGGACGCATACGCGCAGCAGGCACCGCAGCCTCAGGAGCAGCCATCCGGCAATGCTGACGATTCCAACCTGGATATTCCGACCTATCTGCGCCGCTAAGTGTCTCACCCCCTCACCTATGCGGTGAGGGGGAAATATCCGGCAACAATCGTTGACTGGAACTGGGGCCTCGTATCTGTTTTCTAGTCTGCGGAATAAAATTTTTCGGAGGCTTTATGCAGGTTACGTCCACGCATGGTGGCAACACGGCGAAAAGCCTCGATGCAAGACAGCCTGAAAAGGTGTCAGGCATTGATGGCGCGCCTTCCCGCCCGGAGCGCAGTGGTTCGAAAAATCTGCAGACAACCCTTGCCAATCCCATTCACTGTCAGGGCATCGCCCTGCACAGTGGCGTGACCGTCGATCTGGTCCTCTCCCCAGCTCCAGCGAATAGTGGTGTGAGGTTTCAGCGCTCGGATATCGAGGGTTCTCCCTCGTTCCCCGCCCTTTACAACCATATCGTTGATACCCGTCTCTCCACGGTCGTCGCCTGCGAAACCGACCCGTCGTCCCTGCGTGTTGCAACGATCGAGCACCTCATGGCCGCGCTCAGCGCATGTGAGATCGACAATATCCTCGTTACGGTCAGTGGCCCTGAACTGCCGGTGCTTGATGGCGCCTCGGATGCCTTTACCTTTCTGATCCGCTGCGCGGGCCGCAAAACACTGGAAACGCCCCGACAGGTCATCGAAATCCTGCGCAACGTCCGGGTCGAAGGTGAAAACGGCGCCTTCGCCGAACTGCGCCCTGCCCAGCGTGGACTATCCCTCGCCATTTCACTGAGCTTCCCGGCCCAGGCCATCGGAAACCAGCGTTACGCCATCCAGCTCGATGAACGTCGTTTCATGGAAGAGCTCGCTTTCTGCCGCACCTTCGTCAACCGCAAGGACATCGAGTATCTGCAGAGTATCGGGCTGGCACGTGGAGGCTCTCTGGAAACCGCTGTCGTGGTGGATGGAGAAAATATCCTCAATCCTGCAGGTCTGAAGATTGAGCGCGAGTTTGCCCGCCATAAACTACTTGATGCGATTGGTGACCTTTATTGCGCCGGGCACCGGATGCAGGCCGGATTTATTGGTCACAAATCGGGCCATACGCTCAATAACAAGCTCCTCCGCGCGGTTTTTTCCGATGCTGCCAACTGGCGCTTCGCTCCCACAGGCTCATCCCGCACCGCCACAAAGACCCTGCGCGCCCGCGTTGCTGCCTGAGACACATGGCAGGTCTTTCGTCAGCGCATTCCCGTGATATAAGACGGGCTTCCACGGGAAGAGCAGGTATGACAAGCAGCACTCAGCGTCATTTTGAAGCATCGGTCACGAATGGTGGTTTCATTCTGAGAGCTGCGGCTGTCAGCGGATTTCTGCTGCTTTCCGGCTGCTCGATTTTTTCGCATCAGCACGAAAAACCCGCGATTCCCAAAACCGCCGATGCCGAGACCCTGTACAATTACGGCATCGATGCCCTGCATTCCGGCCATTACGAACTGGCTGGTGGCGAATTCGAGCTGCTTCAGCAGAACTACCCCTATTCCGGCTTCACGGGTAACGCGGAGCTGATGGAAGGGTATTCCTACTACCTTCAGGGCGAATACGCCCTTTCAGGCCAGCAGCTTGAACGATATCTTCAGCTGCACCCGACCAGCCCCGACGCAGCCTATGCGTGGTACCTCCTCGCACTGTGCTATTACGAGCAGATCGCAAACGTCGAACGTGACCAGCAGGGCACGGTTGAAGCACTGGACGCACTGGAAGAAGTTGTCACCCGCTTCCCGCAGACGTCCTATGCCCGTGATGCCCAGCTGAAGATTGATCTGTGCCGCGATCATCTGGCCGGCAAGGAAATGCTGGTGGGCCGGTGGTATCAGCAGCAGCGCAATTACGAAGCAGCCATGACCCGCTATCAGCGCGTGGTGCAGGATTTCCAGACAACCAACCATGTTGCCGAGGCGCTTGAGCGTCTTGTGGAAGTCTATCTGTCTCTCGGCCTGAAAGATCAGGCACACCAGACAGCCGCCGTTCTGGGCTATAACTATCCCGACAGCCAGTGGTATCGTTATGCCTATAATGATCTTCGGGAAAACAACCTGCTCAAGAGCGATCTCAAGAAGCCGGTCAGTCACCCGGGCCAGCAGGACCAGCGCGGCTTCTTCTCCCGCGTCTGGCACAGCGTCTTCTGATATCGCCCCTTTGAAACGGAGCGACATGCTCCCAACATTGCTGTCATGCTGACACATCTCTCGATCCGCGACGTCGTTCTGATCGAAAAGCTCGATCTCGGTCTCGCCCCCGGTCTGACGGTCCTGACCGGCGAGACCGGGGCCGGCAAGTCCATCCTGCTCGACAGTCTGGGACTGGCTCTTGGCGAACGTGCCAGCGGTGGTCTCGTACGTTCGGGAGCCACGCAGGCAAGCGTGTCGGCAATTTTCGAAATTGCCAGCGATCATCCGGTTTTTGCTCTACTCGACGAACACGGCATCGTCCGCGAAGACCCCACGGACCCCATCGTTCTCCGGCGCATCGTTACCCCCGACGCCCGCTCCCGCGCCTACATCTGCGACCAGCCGGTCGGCGTCGGACTGCTACGACGCGTGGGGGCCCATCTCGTGGAAATCCAGGGCCAGCACGAACAGATGGGTCTTGCCGACCAGAGCACCCATCTCGATCTGCTGGACGCCTTTGGAATTGCCCCGGCACTGCGGGAAAAGACGGCCCTCACCTTCCGGCAGTGGGCCGCAGCACGCAGCGCCCTCAAAGCAGCGCGCACCGACATGGAAGCCGCAGCCCGCGAAGAAGCATGGCTGCGCCAGACCGTCGACGATCTGGAACGTCTGGCCCCGCAGGAGGGCGAAGAAGATGCCCTCGCGGCAACCCGCGTCAGTCTTCAGCGTGATGAACGGCGTGGCGAGGCCGTAGCCGCCGCACTTTCGGAACTGACGCCGCGCGACCGCCGGTCTTCCGCACCCGCCGCGGCCCTGCGCTCGGCCAGCCGCGCTCTGGCGAGACTGCTGCCCGCGCCTACCGAAACGGAAACCCTTTCGGACAGTCACCAGACACAGGCTCAGGACGCACTTGACGCCCTTGGCAAGGCCGAGGAAGCCCTGGCGGAAGCCGAAATGCTGCTGAGCCGCCTCGCCGCGGACACCGAAGGCGACCCCCGCCTGCTGGAAGAAACGGAAGAGCGGCTTTTCGCCCTCCGTGCCGAAGCCCGCAAACACAATGTCTCCGTTGCCGAACTCCCCGGCTTTCTCGCTGAACTGAAAAGACGTCTCGCAGCTCTCGATTCCGGAAACGCCGAGCTGGCCCGTCTGGAAATTGCCCTGACCGAAGCACGTCTGGGATACGAGGACGCCGCACGTGCGCTTTCTGCCGCGCGAAAGAAAGCTGCGGAAAAGCTGGAAAAAGCCGTCAGCACCGAACTCCGCCCCGTCAAACTGGAACGCGCCCGCTTTATTGTATCGCTCCTGGCTCTCGGTCCCGATCACTGGAACAGTCAGGGCATGGAACAGGCTTCCTTCCTGATCGCCGCCAATCCGGGACAGTCACCGGGACCGCTTGCCAAGGTGGCGTCTGGCGGCGAACTGTCGCGTCTCATGCTTGCGTTGAAGGTGGTTCTGGCGGAACGCTCCGATGTCGGCACACTGGTGTTCGATGAAGTCGATTCCGGCGTGGGCGGTGCCACTGCTTCCTCCATCGGAGACCGGCTGCATAAAGTCGCGCAGGACGTGCAGGTTCTGGTCGTTACCCACAGCCCGCAGGTCGCAGCACGTGGTGACCATCATCTGCGGATCGCCAAACGCATCCGCAATGAACGGACCGAAACACTGGCCGAACCCCTGCCCCATGACGCCCGGCGTGAGGAAATCGCCCGGATGCTTGCGGGCGACATCATTACCGACGCAGCCCGAGGGGCTGCAGACAGCCTTCTGGGACATCAGACTTCATGACTATCGCCCCTGTTTCCGCCGCCGAACGTCACGCTGCACTCGAAGCGGACCTTGCGCGGTGGGACGAGGCCTATCACGGACGCGACGAACCCGAAGTTTCCGATGCGGTCTATGACGCCGCACGTCGTGAACTTCTGGCGCTTGAAGAAACGCATCCGGATCTGCGCTCTGAAAACAGCATCAGCCAGCGCGTCGGTGCCGCTCCTGATTCCGCTTTCGGCAAATATCGCCATCTCGTTCCCATGCTGTCGCTCGACAATGTTTTCGACCCCGACGGCTTCGATGGCTTTGTTTCGAAGGTTGGGCGCTTTCTTGGCTTGAACGAAGATGGATTGCAGGCACTCCAGTTCGTGGCTGAACCCAAGATCGACGGCCTCTCCATCAGCCTGACCTACGAGTACGGCCGCTTCGTGCGCGGGACCACGCGCGGAGACGGCATCGAAGGCGAAGACGTCACGGCCAACCTCCTGACCCTCAAAGATATTCCACGCGAACTCCCCGGCGAATCTCCCGAGAGGATCGAAATCCGGGGCGAAGTCTTTCTCTCGAAAAGCAGCTTTCTGGCCCTCAATGAGCAGCAGGTTGCGCGCGGAGGAAAGCCGTTCGCCAATCCCCGCAACGCCGCAGCAGGTTCTCTCCGCCAGTTGGATGCGGAAATCACCCGCAGCCGCCCGCTCTCCCTGTTTGCCTATGCGCAGGGCTACACGTCTTCGCCAGTCGCGACGACACACTGGGACTATCTGGAAAAACTGCGGAGCTGGGGATTCACCGTCAATCCGCTGTCCCAGATGATTGCCCACGCGCGCGATATCCCGGCCTATGTCGAGACGCTGGCCCGCGAACGCTCGGAGCTGGATTATGACATTGACGGCATCGTCTTCAAGCTGGACGATCTGAGCCTTCAGGACCGTCTGGGCTTTGTCGGGCGCGCGCCCCGCTGGGCCATCGCCTGGAAATTCCCGGCCGAACAAGCCATCACGCGCCTGCGGGAAATCGAGATTCAGGTTGGCCGAACAGGCGCCCTGACCCCGGTCGCGCATCTGGAACCCGTCAATGTCGGCGGCGTCATCGTCTCGCGCGCGACCCTGCACAACGAAGACGAAATTGCCCGCAAGGATGTCCGCGTCGGTGATCTGGTCCGCCTGCAACGTGCAGGAGACGTGATCCCGCAGATCCTCGGCCCCGTCCTGAGCGAAGAGCCTCGTTCGGAACCCTTTGTCTATCCGGACCACTGCCCCGTCTGCGGATCGCTCGCCGAGCGCGTGCATGGAGAGGCTGTGCGCCGCTGCACAGGCGGCCTGACCTGCGAAGCTCAGATCGTGGAGCGCCTGATCCACATGGTGTCACGCAATGCGTTCGACATCGATGGGCTGGGCGAGCGCAGCATCCGTGAATTCTATGAGGCAGGCTACATCCGCAGACCCGGCGATATCTTCCGCCTGCGCCAGCACGAGGAGGCCCTGCTCCAACGTGACGGCTGGGGGCGCCTCTCGGTCGACAACCTCTTCCGCGCCATCGACGACCGCCGCACCATCCCCCTGTCCCGCCTGATTTTCGGGCTTGGCATCCGGCGCATCGGAGAACGCAACGCCCAGCTTCTAGCCCGGCACTACCAGAGCTTTGAAAACTGGCGCACCGCCATGCTGGCCGCCCGTCCGGACTCTGAAGACCGCGCAGCGCTCGGCGCAATCATGGGCGTGGGCGATGCGATCGCCGATGAACTGTCGGCGTTTTTCTCCGAAAGCCATAACGTCGAAGCCCTCGATGATCTGGCTTCTGAGCTTACGGAGATCCTTCCTGAAGAAGCTCCGTCGGAAGGTCATCTTTCGGGAAAAGTTATTGTCTTCACCGGCACCATGACCACCATGACACGCCCGGAAGCCAAGGCCATTGCGGAGCGTCTGGGTGCGCAGGTCACAGATAGCGTTTCGAAAAAGACGTCACTGGTCGTCTTGGGCGAAAAAGCCGGCTCCAAGGCGAAGAAAGCCGCTGAACTTGGGATCGAGACCGTCGATGAGAGCGGCTGGCGCGTGCTGGCGGGACTGTAACAGAACTGCAAAGTCAGAACCGTGAGAAAGTTGGTAACATGCCGCTTTTTCAGGGTATAACGCGTCCCGCATGTCAGTCTCACCCTCCTCCCAGCACCAGATTGTTCTTCTCCTGCTGGGCCTTGTCGCCACGGTCGCGCTGATTGGCGTCTCCATCCTGATCTCGCTGTCCGAAATTTCCTTTGCCGCCGCACGCGATGTCCGGCTGCGCTCCAAGGCGGAAGCAGGAGACCCGAGAGCGGTCGCATTCCTCAAACTGCGCCGCAACAGCGGTCAAGTCATCACGGTTCTCCAGATCTGCCTCAACGCAGTCGGTGTTCTGGGCGGCATCATCAGCGAATCCATGCTGAGTGACCCGATTGCTGAAGGTTTCCGTATGATGGGAACCAGTCCGGCCCTGGCCAGCAATCTGGGCTCAACGTGTTCTTTCATCCTGATCACCGGACTGTTCGTTCTGTTCGCGGATCTGCTGCCCAAGCGGATCGCCATGAATGCGCCTGACAGGATCGCGCTCAAGGTCGGCTGGTTCCCCGCCGTCGCCCTCAAGGTTCTCTATCCGGCCGTCCTGATCTTCTCCAAAATTTCCGACTGGCTGCTCAAACTCCTCAAGATCCCGGCCGCGGCAACCGTAGAGCCGGTAACGCCCGAGGATCTGCGGGCCATTCTTGCCGCGGGAACAGCTTCCGGTGTCCTTCTGGAAGAAGAGCACCAGATGATCCAGAACGTCCTCGGCCTTCAGGACCGCGCCGTGACCTCCGCCATGACCCCGCGCGACGAGATCGTCTTCCTTGACGTTCAGGAAAGTCCGGAAAGCCAGCGAGACAAGGTCCGGGTGCGCCCCTATTCCCGCTATCCGCTATGCGATGGAGGCCTGGACAAGGTTATCGGGTCCATCCGCGCTGAAGACGTACTGGTCGCGGTTGTGGACGAGCCGCAACCCAAAAGCACGGGGCTGGTTCCAGTGGCAGGTCAGCTCTTCCGGATGCGCCGTGATGTCCTGTCCCTGCCCGACACACTGAACCTGTGGGAGACCCTGGCCCAGTTCGAGGCGCACTCGGCAGGCTTTGCCCTGATCGTCAACGAATATGGTCTCGTGGTCGGTCTCATCACCTACAAGGACATCATGGGCGCCCTAATGGACGGTCTGGTCAGCCCGTTCGAGGAACAGGCCATCGTCCGCCGCGACGATAAATCCTGGCTGATCGACGGCGCCGCCCCCATCGGCGATGTCATCCGCGAACTGGACATTCCCATGTTCGACGATGCCCAGAATTTCGACACTGTCGGCGGTTTCGTCATGAACCGCCTGCGACGCATGGCCCGCAAGGCGGACAGTGTGCAGTCTTCAGGATTCCGCTTTGAAGTCGTCGACGTGGAAGGCTTCAGAATCAACCAGTTGCTGGTGACCCGTCTGAACTGACTTTCGTTATCCGACGCGGACTGCTTAGATCGTGATATGACCGATCTCAGCCGCTCCGCTCTTATCCTTGTCGATATCCAGAATGATTTCCTGCCCGGTGGTGCGTTGGCCGTACCAGACGGGGACAGCATCCTAAAAGCCGTCAATACGCTGGCCAGACGCCCGTTCAGGGCTGTTATCGCCACGCAGGACTGGCACCCTCCGCATCACTGCTCCTTCAGCGCGCAGGGTGGTCTTTGGCCGGTCCACTGCGTTGCAGGAACCCATGGCGCAGATTTTCCAGAAGCCCTGCTGCCCGAACCCGTGACACACATCGTGCGCAAGGGCATCCTGCAGGAACGCGACAGCTATTCCGGATTTCTCGACAATGACCGCGCAACCTCGACCGGGCTTGACGGGTTATTGAAAGGGCTGGGCATAGAGCATGTCGTCCTCTGTGGACTGGCTCTTGATTACTGCGTGACGGCAACGGCGCTGGATGCCGTGCAGTGTGGATATCGTACGGATGTCGTCCCCGAAGCCTGCCGGGGAATTGAATCCGACCCAAACGATGCCCTGAAAAAACTTGAAAAACAGGGTGTTTGGCTGAAAAACGCAAACGCCTTCTGAAGGTCAGAACAATGCGGATAACCAGACTTCTCCCCGCCCTTCTCGCTTTTGCGACACTACAGGCGGCCTCCGCGGCGGCGCCTCCGACGACTGCTGAACTGGCTGGGAAAGACGGATTCAGCCAGGCCTATCAGGCCATGCTGACCTTCCCGTCATGGGTCACCACAGCGCGTGCAACCTCCGTGCCTGTCAGCGATTTCAACCTTGGCGGCAAGTCCTACATCCTGGGGCATATGTGTCGCCCACATGACTGTGCGGCGGAACAGCTTGAAGTGGTGTTCTCCAAGGATCATTCAGCGGCCTGGGGCCTGTTGAGCTTCAAGGGCGAGACGTCCCTGAAGCAGAGCTTTCTGGGCGCCCCGGATGCGGCCATGCAGAAGGCTCTTCTCAAAGCCTATCAGGACAATAATCCATCAGACTGATTTTCAAAAAAACAGGCGCTACTCAAGCCTGAGAGATGGCTGGTGCGCCCTGATGGACTCGAACCATCGACCCACAGCTTAGAAGGCTGTTGCTCTATCCAGCTGAGCTAAGGGCGCATCAAT
>CALFLO010000134.1 GCA_937880175.1 uncultured Gluconobacter sp. | reverse complement strand
TAGCCGCTGAAAATGAACTTGGCGGGGATCACGAAATAGTCGATCGGCTTCACGCTGCTTACGACCTGATCCAGAAACGCCCAGATCGGCATCGTGATCGCGTCCTCGACCCGGCAGACCGCGTAGCCGACCAGCAGGGCCGTCATGCTGAAAATGACGCCAAGCGTAAAGCCACTGATCGTCATGGCCAGGCTGCGCGGCACCAGAAACGAAATGAACGGATCCACCCCCATCCCGGTCATGGCACGCATCTGTCCACCCGTCGTGAGCGTCCCGAGCTCAGTCAGCATCAGCATCCCCGAACGGCCCAGCAGGATCACCCCCACCAGAACCGGCGCAATCTCGCGCACCAGAACCGTGGACAGGATGGACCCGGTCATCTGCGCCATGCCCGCAAAGCCAAGCCAGTAGACGGTCTGCGCCACGATGCCGAACCCCGTCAGCGCGGCCGTCACCAGCGTACTCAGGATACCGCCGCCCACGGCCTGATGCAGCGACGCCCAGAACTCGATCCGCACGGTCCGCCGCCAGGTCGTCAGGCGCGTCGCCTCGCGCATGATCCCCCAACCCGCACCGATCATCATCAGCGTGAAGCGCATCTGCGTGCGGGAAAAATATCCCAGATGCACCAGCATGCTCCGGACCATCGTGATCCGGTCAAGGTTGCGCAGCATTTTCATCGACGCCCCGCCAGAACAAAGCTGCGGGTAATGCCGCTGTTGGGCAGATAGAACATTCCACGCGCCCGGAAGAGGAAATGCTCGCGCAGGATCATATAGGCCTGTTCGGACACCTGGATCGTGCCCGCATCGGGCGCGCTGCCGGTCAGGAGTTCTGCCCCGTTGAGCGCATCGCCCCAGATATTGAAGACCGAAGGTGCTTCGCCAAGTTCAGATGCCATGACCGAACCGACATCCATGCCGATCCGGAACACGGGATCCAGATCCGCCGCCGCCAGTGAGGACAGGCAGGCTTCACGGATCGAAACCGCCGCATCCGCCAGCCGCACAGCAGCGGACGGGTCGGGAGTCTGCGAACAGCCGCCCACAAGAACGAGCCGGTTGCTCACGACCTGAACGGAGAACAGCCCGCTGTCACGCGCGATTTTCTGGATTTCCAGACTGAGCGTGCGAATGACGTTCATGGCGCGCGTGATGCTGTCACGGTCTGGCGCATAGGGGTCCACGAAGGAAATGACCATGACCGGAACCTGCGGGTACACACCCGCCGCCACCGGCTCTCCGGCCGTGGCGGACGGCTCCAGAAGGAACCCTTCATCGAACCGTGTGTCGTGCTTTTCGGCCGGGACCGTGTAGCCGGAATTGCCGTCCGACACCGCTGCATCGAACGGCCTGGCAAAGCGGAGCGCCACGACAGCGGCCACGATGGCAATAATGTGCTCCATCGTTTCCGGCTGACCCGGATCTTCGAGAACGATCGCGCCGACAGTCTTGTGCGCATTACGGACAGGCTGGAGCAGGAGGGAACTCGCACCCACCGCACGCATGATGGTCCGCTCGAAGTTCTGCGTGCGCTCGTCTTTCGAGGCGTCCGTGATCGAGAGCGTATGCCCTTCGTCCATTGCTTCAAACAGTTTGGCATTGTCACGCCGGCTGATCTCGACACCGGTGCTGTGCACGTCACGCGCGGGATCAAAAGCATCCTCGCAAAGCAGGCGGTCCCCATCCGGCAGCAGACGCCACAGACTGGCACGACGGGCACTGGTCCGCGCCGTCAGGGCTTCCGTCAGGATCGGGACTTCATGCGCGGGATCGAACAGATCGGGCGTGCTGGCAATTTCCAGCAGCGATCCGTTTTCCGCCTTGATCTGGTCCCGTCCCCGCTGAAGCCGCTTGCGCAGCCGTTCCACATGCCGCCCCTGCGCGACCAGCGCCAGAGCCAGCATGGATGCCAGGCCGACAACCAGCAGCGAGAACCCGATATTCTGCCGTCGCGCCGTCTGGGCAAAATCGGCAAAATCGCTTTCCGGCGCATTCAGCAGCAGCACCCAGTGCCGGTGCACGAAGGGCAGTTCGGATGCGATCGTGACGTAATTCTTTCCCCCCGCCTGCACCACGCCCGTCCCGGGCCCCTTGATGCGAAATCGGTTGAGAGCATGGGTGAAAACGGGCTGTGTCTTGGGATCGAGGAACACGTTTCCCGGATCAAACGTCTTCGGATCCTGCCCCGCCGCGACATTGTGCCCGGCGATGATCTGGCCGTGCATGTCCACGATCACCGCCTGCCCACTGCGCCCCACCTGAAGCCTGTTGAGGAAGGAGGTGAGCTGGTTCAGCGAAATATTGATCGCAAAGACCGATTTGTGTCCGTCATGCCCGTCATAGGCGAGCGAGGCCGTAATGATGAACTGATGCGTCGAGATATAGGCGTAGGGATCGGTCCAGTGGAGCTGCCGGTCCGGGTCGTTCTGATGTTTGACAGCCTTGGCGAACCAGGGCCGCGTTACGACATTATATCCGTCCGCCGGGTCCGCGCCTTCGCTCGTGACGTTCCCGTCTTTGTCCGTATAGACGTGATGGTAGACCTGCTTGCCATTGTCAGTCTGGAAATGGGTCTGCTCGAACCCGTCCGGCCCGTGCCGCGTGACCATCCAGAACTGCCCCTGGTCATTCGCGATATAGAAGCTGTCCACCTGCGGCGTATGCGTCAGGATGGAGCGGCCATACAGCATGAACGTGTCAGGCGTGGCGTTGGTCAGCGGATCGCGGAACATGTCCTGTGCGATCAGGGCACCGATCGAAGCCGGGGCGAGATAGTCGCTGACTTCCTGCGTCACATAGCGCTGCTGGCTGCGCAGGAGATCGTTGGAGAGCGAGATCGCGCCCTTGCGGGTCGTCTGGTAATTGTGAAGGCTGATGCCCGTAATCGCGGCAATGACCAGCAGGACGCCCACAAGCGGACCCAGGATCTGGAAGATCCGGCGCCGGTCGCTGGCGGGGCTCTGGGTGGGGTCCACGATTTCTGCGGCTGACAACGTTCTTTCACTCCGGACAGAGACGGGTTCGCGGAACAGGGCCATGACTGCCGCGACAAAACAATATCCTCCGACTATTACCAGACTGCAACCCGCAGCCACGAACTGAAACATGCGCTCCCAGCCGAAATTCACCATTTCCACATAATCCGGCAGAAAGCGTTTCAGTCCTGCACATCCGAAGCAGAGATGGCGGAAGGCGGATTTCGTCGTTATGGTCGGGCGTTTTTCCAGCATGATGCATTTGCTGGAAGTCGTTGGAACTGCGGTGTCCTACATGCAAGAATATCTCTCTCACCGCGCCGTCCTGTCATTTACGGGAGCGGACCGCGCCAGCTTTCTTCAGGGCCTCATCACCAATGACGTCCAGAACCTGAAGGATACGACAGCCGTCTGGAGCGCCCTGCTCACGCCACAGGGGCGCTGGCTGAGCGAATTCTTTCTTTACGATATGCCAGACCGCATCCTGATGGACTGCCCCGCCGATCACGCGGAAATGCTCGCCAAACGCCTCTCCCGCTTCCGCCTGCGCGCGGATGTGCAGATCGAGAACACGCCGTTGGAGGTCATCACGGGCGCGGAAAGCCGCTCGCTTCCGCAAAACGTCCTCGCAAGCGCTCCGGACCCGCGCTGCGACGGTGCGGGATGGCGGGCCATCGTGACCGGAGCAGATCAGGGCGGCGAAACGCCTGCCGAATTTCTGGAACGTCGCCTGACGCTCGGCCTGCCAGACGTCATGGATTTCGAGAGCGAACAGACACTGGCGCTTGAAGCCGACATGGACCTGCTGCACGGCGTGTCCTGGAAAAAGGGCTGCTATATGGGACAGGAGCTCACGGCCCGCACCCATTACCGCGGCCTCGTCAAGCGCCGCCTGCTGCCCGTTGCGCTATCAGACGGCACGTTCCCCGAAGAAGGCGGCATCATTGTTTCCGGCGAACGCGAAGTGGGCGACATCCGCTCCCGCAGTGGCAACCGGGCCCTCGCCATGCTGCGCCGTGACGCATGGTCCGCATCGGACCTGACATGCAATGGGCAGCCGCTTTCTGTAGTCTGGCCCACCTGGTTTCCTGAGGAGATGCGTTCGTGACCTATGTTCCCCCTGCCCCCGCCATCGTTGATGACATCATCGCGCAGGTGAAGTTCGACGCGAACGGACTGATTTCCGCCCTCGCACAGGCGCCGGACGGCGTGGTGCTGATGCTCGCCTGGATGAACGCTGACGCCCTGCGCGAGACGCTTCTGACGGGACGGGTCTGTTACTGGTCCCGCAGCCGCCAGAAGCTGTGGCGCAAGGGCGAGACCTCAGGTCAGCAGCAGAAACTCACCGAAGCGCGCCTCGACTGTGACATGGACGCCGTTCTCATGATCGTCGATCAGACCGGCGTGGCCTGCCACACCGGTCGCCGGAGCTGTTTCTATCATGGGGTGACGCCGGACGGGCTGCGCGACACCTCGCAGCCCGAAATCAGCGCCGAAGAGCTTTACGGCCGCTGATCGACCGCATTTGATGCGCTCCAGCCCGGCACGAGGAACGTGGCCGGGCAGCCATTCTGGTCGTCAGGTGAAGACAGATAGGCCCCTTCATACGGGAAACGGGACAGCTTTTTCGGGTCCAGCGTGAACCAGAGCTGCGTCAGCACCATCTGTCCGTTATGGGCGGGTTCACAGCGGACCTGAAGAGCGCGGTCGTCCCGGACATTCATCAGACGCGCGAAAGTCGCCAGCATGTCGTCGCGCTTGACCTGAAATCCGGCCTGCTGTGACAGCCACAGCCCGAACGCCGAAGCCGCGAACCGGTCCCGCATTTCCATGGACGCGATGAAAAAGCGATCCGCGTCATAGCCGAAACAGCGGGCATGTTTGGTGTATTCATGCACGTAAAGCGGCTTCTTCAGATGCGGCACAACACCACGCAGCGCCTCAACCGTTGTCGGCAAAAGCTGCGGCGGCGTGTCATTATGATCGTACAGATCACAGCCCTTGGACCACCAGTCCTGCACCGGCACGCCCTGTGCCTCCAGAGTATGCGGTTCCGAAGCCCACAGCCCGTGCAGACCGATCGAAATGCGATGCGTCTGATCCCATTCACACCCGCCGCCAGACGCACAGAACCCCGGCTGCCATGTCAGCGCCAGCGTGTCATGCCGGAAATCGGTATGGGCCGTGGGTGTGATCGAAGGCCCGGTTGGAGCCTGCGAGACGCAGCCCCCCAGCAGGAAAAGAGCGACAAGAACAGAACGCTTCACGCGGATAGCCCCTTGGCATGATGAGTCAGATGGTCCGCGATGAAACTCTGTACGAACCAGTAGGAGTGGTCATACGCGGCATGACGACGAAGTTCGAGGGACTGGCCGCCTTCCTTGGCCGCAGCTTCGAGCGCATCGGGACACAGATCCGCCAGATACTGGTCCATCAGCCCCTGATCCACGAGAATGGTGGACGGATGCGTCCGCCTTGAGCGCAGCAGAAGCGTCGGGTCGCAGCTCTGCCATTTCGCCGGATCCCCGCCGAAATAAGCATCGAACGCCTTCTGCCCCCAGGGCACGGTGCTGGGATGGCAGATCGGCGCAAAAGCCGAGACGGTCTTCCAGCGATCTGGATATTTCAGGGCCTGAATCAGCGTCCCCATGCCACCCATGGAATGTCCCATGATGCCGCGCCGCGCACCATCCAGCGGATAAAGCCGCTCGGTCAGCGCGGGCAACTCTTCGCCGATATAGGTCTCCATCCGGTAGTGCCGGCTCCAGGGCTCGGCCGTGGCATCAATATAAAACCCGGCCCCTGACCCCAGATCATAGGCATCGTCCTCACCCCTGATGCCCGTATGGCGCGGAGACGTGTCGGGCGCGACCAGCGCAATGCCATGCTCGGCTGCAAAGCGGATCGCGTTAGCCTTGATGAGGAACGTCTCCTGCGTCGCCGTGAGACCGCCGAGCACATGAATGACCGGGACTTTCTGCCCGGCGAGCGCCTCTTTCGGCAGGAAGATCCCGAATGTCGCCGGAACGCCCAGAGCCTGTGAAGTGTGCCGGATGAACCGAACGGATCCGTCAAAACACGCGTGATGCGCCAGAACCTCGATCTCGGACATGCTCAGTACTCCACAACGGTGCGGATACTCTCGCCCCGGCTCATCATATCGAAGCCCAGATTGATGTCCGCCAGCTTCAGCTTGTGGGTGATGAGCGCGTCGATGTTGATCCGCCCTTCCATGTACCAGTCCACGATTTTCGGCACATCGGTCCGACCACGTGCACCACCGAACGCCGATCCGATCCAGCGGCGCCCCGTCACGAGCTGGAACGGCCGCGTGCTGATTTCCTGCCCGGCCCCGGCCACGCCGATAACGCAGGACACGCCCCAGCCACGATGCGCGCTCTCAAGCGCCTGACGCATCAACGTCGGATTACCAACACACTCGAACGTGTAGTCCAGACCGCCACCGGTCATCTCGATCAGATGCCCGACCAGATCCCCGTCCGGCCCAAGATCCTTCGGGTTCACGAAATCCGTCATGCCGAACTGACGTGCGATCGCCTCACGTTCGGGATTGATATCGATGCCGATGATCCGGTTGGCCCCGACCATTTTCGCCCCCTGAATGACATTCAGGCCAATGCCACCCAGCCCGAACACTGCGACCGTCGCACCGGCCTCGACCTTGGCCGTGAACAGCACGGCCCCGATACCGGTCGTCACGCCGCAGCCGATATAGCAGACCTTGTCGAACGGCGCGTCGGAGCGGATTTTCGCCAGTGCGATTTCCGGCAGGACCGTGAAATTCGCGAAGGTCGAGCAGCCCATATAATGGTGGATCGGCTGACCCTTATAGGAGAAACGGGAGGTGCCATCCGGCATCAGCCCCTTGCCCTGCGTGCTGCGGATGGAGGTGCACAGATTGGTCTTGCGCGACAGGCAGGACGGACATTCCCGGCACTCGGGCGTATAAAGCGGAATGACGTGATCGCCAGGTTTGAGGTGCTTCACCCCGGCCCCGACTTCCCGGACGATACCCGCACCCTCATGCCCGAGAATGGCCGGAAACAGGCCCTCCGGGTCCTGTCCGGAGAGCGTGTATTTGTCGGTATGGCACAGCCCGGTCGCCATG
>CALFLO010000133.1 GCA_937880175.1 uncultured Gluconobacter sp. | reverse complement strand
CCAGTACGAGCACCCACAACGGGAACTGGCCGAGGTTTTTCGCCCACTGCCCCCACGAGTCGACCCAGGTGCCGTCCGGCAGAGAAAGCGACTGCGACCCCTGAGACAGCGATTCGACGAGTTGCTTCTGGTACCGGGCGAGCAACGGCCCGATGACCGCGAAGAACGCGAACACCAGGCAGATCACCCAGACCCGCCAGGTATGGAAGAACTCGCCCCATTCCTTGCGCCAGACGGTGCGGAAACCGTTCACGAGATCTCCTCGGCGTGCGGACCTACGATGTCCACGAAGACATCCTCCAGGCTGAGCTCTTGCGGCTCCAACCGGCGAAGACCCCACCGGCTTTCGGCCGCCAGCGCGGGCAGATCGTGGGCTGCCGCCCGCTCATCGCTGGCCTCTACCAGCAGCGCCGCGTCCCCCAGTGGCATGTCATTCGTCTGCTGCGACACGACGCGTTCGCACCAACCGAAGGCAGCGACGGCCTTGACCGGATCGTCACCGGGAGCCAGATCGGTGAACTCCACGATGATCCGCCGGCCCGAGCCGTGCTGGGCCTTGATCTGCTCGATGCCGCCCTGGGCCACCAGACGCCCCCGGTCGAGGACCGCCATCTGGTCGCAGACACGCTCGACGTCGGTGAGGACGTGCGTGGAGAAGAAGACGGTCGCTCTGCCGGACAGCGCCGAGATCATGTCGAGCACGTCTTTGCGGCCGAGCGGATCCAGCGCCGAGGTGGGCTCATCGCAGACAAGCACCCTCGGGGAGTTGAGAAGGGCCTGGGCGATACCGAGGCGCTGTTTCATGCCTCGTGACCACGCGCCGATTGGTTGGGAGATGCCGGACAGCCCGGAGATCTCGAGCAGCATCCCGGCGCGGCGGGTGGCCTGCGCGGGATTCATCGAGAAGGTGGACGCCACGAAGCGCAGGTACTGCTGCGCCCTCATCCATGACGGAAAAACCGGGACATCGGGGGCGAAGCCCACCGCACAACGGGCTTGGGCCGGGCTGATTGCCAAATCCTGCCCCAGGATGAGCGCTCTGCCCGAGGTGGGGCGGGCCAACCCGAGCAGGATACGGATCGTGGTCGTCTTTCCGGCGCCGTTCGCGCCGAGGAAACCGAAGACGCTGCCAGGCTCGACCCGAAGTGTCACCTCGTTGAGGACACGGCGATGCCGATACTCCTTCGTGAGGGCCTGTAGCCAGATGGCGGGCTCACCACCCTGCTCATCACTTCCCATCATTCTCCGACCCGTGATTCTCCGGTCCGTAGAGCTCGTCAATCGCCTCAGCGGCAGTACCCTGACCCGGCGAGTCCACGCCGCCAGTAGGCGTCGTCGACCGGGGAGTCCCCGGCCGACCGGACCGACCCACCAGGGACTCGTCGGTGACCGGAGCACGCCGGCGTCCGACGATGAGGAAAACAATCGCACCGATGGGATGCACCAGCACGATGATGGCGAGCCACGCTGGCCAGGGCAGAGTACGCCGCCCTGCAGGGGTGCGTGCCAGCCTGACGAGCGCGATGACCAGAAGCGCCACATCGACCACAGCGACAACCAACGACACGACGAAGGCCGCCGGCGACACATTGGTGGAATTCATACCCATTCCCTTCGGTTAGGAAGTCTTTATCTGATTCTCAGGACCATGGGTGATTCATAGTAATATTTCCTCCTTCATTTGTTTGTCGCTCCGGCGGTCCTCTATTGCTCATCCTGTGAAGGGAGGTCTGTCAGTGCCGCATCGGACGGGTGCCGGGGGCAGAATGTCCGATGCGACGTATTTGGAGAATGCTGAGGCTGCGCAGGATGAGCTTCGCAGCGCCCCGTGCCCCCAGCCGTCAGTGACGACGACCGTCGAACCGGAGGCGCCGAGATCGTGCACGCGATCGGCATCCCATTCCCCAACGACAGGGTCATGAATGTTGCTCAGGCTCAGGAATGGCACGTCGATCTTCTTGTGACCCAGATCGTCGGCCACCGTGTTTCTAGCAACCGGCCAACTGCTGCAGATGATATCCTGGGAAACCCAGTAGTAGCCGAATCCTGGGCTGTTTGCCTCGGCGGTGGCGGCCGCTCGGAACCACTGTTCCGGACGGGCCGGTTCTCGCGAATCCGCGCATGTCACGGCGTCAACAGTGAGCATCTTAGCGATCGTCGGATCTCGGGGCAGATCACCGAGTTCGATACGGGCCGCAGGACTGGCGACTGCGTTTGGCTCAGACTGCTGTGTCGTTGAGCCACTCGAGGCCAGGGCGAGGAGATGAATGAACGAGAATAGTGTCTCGTAGTCATCAGTGCCGTTCAGATTGAACCGGTACAGCGCGGCGACAACTTCGGCTTGGAACGCCGACGTATCGAAGGTGCCCACCCCCGCGATCGACACATCCCCTGTCCTTAGCGCGGCGACCACGTGTGCGTAGTCAGACCGAGTCGTCGATGCCCATGGACACGTTCCTCCCGCCGATTCACAGGCCTGGAACAGATCCGTGAGAACATCTTCGCTGTACGCCGACGCGTCGAGCCTGGCCCACAGCGAGTCCCCGCGATTTCTGCCGTACCAATCCCGCGCATCGACTGCGCTGTCTTGGGTGAGGGTACGCAGATGAGCCGGGAATAGCTGGCTGTAGACGTCCCCGATGACGGCGCCATAGGACACGCCGAAGTAGTCAATCTTGTCAACGTGAAGGAGCTTTCTCACAGCCTCGATGTCTTCTGCCGCGTCGACGCTCCCCATGTGTTCGAAGAGGGGTGAAGACGAGAAATCGCATGTTCCCAATAGCCACGGGTCGCCGCGGCCGAACTGTTCCGCCAGCTGGTCGGCGTTCGTGGGAAACACGCTGTACGAGGTCGACGGGGCCGTCGAAGCGACAGTCCCGCAGGGGAGAGCGTCCGAACCACCGACACCACGAGGGTCGACTCCAACGATGTCGTAATCACGTCTGACATGCGGGCTCAACCGAGCAGCGAAGGACGCCAGACCCTGGACCGGCGAAAGGCCGGGCCCACCTGGGTTGTAGAAGATCGCCCCCCTGGCCGCGCTGCCAGTGGCGGGAATCCTGCCAACTTCTAGCGCGATACGCTCGGACGACGGTTTCGAGTAGTCGAGGGGCACGGCAGCCACCGCACACTCAACTCCCGGGTCCGAAGGACAAGGACCCCAACCGAGCGAAGCAGCGGCCAGCGCAGACACAGGCTCTGCGACCCACTGCGGGCTAGCCGACGCTGGCACGGAGAACGGCAAGAACGCCACGGCTAAGATCAGCGCAGCCACCACTCTGATGGCTCGCATCATCTGTGACCCCCATCCATTGAGCCGGCAGGTCTATCGGTTTGAGTATCGATCACGGCCGCGGCGACCCTGGTGGAATGCCACATGTTCAGCGCCATAGAGAGGGAGTAGCAGCAAAACAAAATCCTCAGGGCGAACGAGAGTTGCCATGATCTAAGGAAGAGCATGCAGACCAAGGCGACAAGCCAGGTGAGGACGGGGTCCCACTTCGACCACCGTAGTGCTGCAAAATTCCTGGCTTTCCATGTGGCCGGGGACCTCATGGTCGCCTTGGGGCGGAGGCCGATCGGCAGAGAAGGCCTTTCCTTCGGACGACTCTGGACATAGAGAGTTGCGGCGACGGCCGCAGGCACCATAATGTTGCTGATGAGCATCATACAGGCTGTGCCTGGAATGCTAGACACAACATTCCTCCCTTGTTTTCCTAGCAGCTCGGCACTCGCCTGATCACGCGACATGTCAGCCGTGAAGGTCCCAAGAGTTTTCAGCGCGAACGTCGAAAATATCGACGGTCACGGCCGATTTCTTGGCGATAGTCATGAAAAGGAAGTCCATCAAGCTGGCACCGAGATCTGCTAGCTGGCCCTGCGGACCCATGAGCGATTCAGATAGAAATCGTTCAGAATCACTCGTCTCCCGAAACTTTTAGTGCCGCGTTAATCGCCATACGTGACGCAACCACGAACCACACCATCTGCGCACAGCATAAAGCAATCAAAATTATTCCAATTGGAACTGGAGCAGACTGAATAATTATTACTAGAACGATAGATGGAACCCAAATTGAAATCACGTTAAGGCAGAATTGCTTGAAAGCAGCTTTGTGCCCAGCCTTCCAAGCTTCATCACTCTTGTACAATGCCTTGAGTCGAAACCCAGCCCAAGGATTGCGTCGAGCTTTGGGGCCTTGCTGGTACCACGCAGTAAGTCCCCAAGACAAACCAATAAGAATGGTTGCTCCGACGATCCATATCCCCATCTGCGAGAACAGCTCAGTTGTCGTCATCTCTATCACCTATTTCCATTTGGTAATGCCATGTTCAAGAATACGTTCAAGAATACTCTAACATGGCTAGGCCGAGACTGGAATAGTGACATTTGCTAATTTGCTGTGAATCGCACTCTCAATTTCTTCCCTCGCTCTGCTCAATACATTAATAGCTGACTCCTGGGTGGTGAGGTCCTCGCACACTTCACAAATGTTCGTGTAACCATCTCGTACCTTGACGGTGTCATCACGGCTCTTTGCAAGCTTCAACAGCCAACCAGGACCAAGCACATGAATTGCTCTAAGAAGTACGTCTGATGTTGCGCGAGCATATACGTCTGCTAGCTCCTCCTGGAGGGCGTTTCCCATACTGAGTACCGAGTTTCCGGTGATCCTGATTCCACAGCAGGCACCAACCGTTCCTTCGCTGTCAATGTAGATCTGATCCAGTATTTCTGGACAGGGAACATCCATATCAATCAAATTGTTCCTTAATACCACAAGATCAGAGCGCATGCGATGGCCCCTACCTACCCTAGAGTAGCCATGAACAGCGGCTTGATACACAGTTCCATCCGGCGATGGTGTGTTCTGTATACCAGAATATTGAATATCAGGATGTGTTACTTGAATCTCCGGATCCACATTTTTTTTAATCCATTCAAGGTTGTACCTACTCTTTGGCCCTTCAGCTACAGCTATCACAACTCCTGCGAATCCTTGACACCGCGAAGCCCTGTATGCTCGAATCACATTCTCAGGAGGTATCCATATTGCATGGTAATCATCTAGACTGTAGTTTATCTCGTCTAATCCGGACTCTCTGAACTTGGTGACCATGGCTTTCGTATGTTGTTCATCTGTTGCCCAGCACGCGTTGGTAACTACTCTAACCGGTGTTCCATCAACACTAATACTCGAAATCGCGTTAAACAAATCGTCTTCAAGCTCGGTTGGCTCGCCGCCTGTGAACACTACATTTTTGATGTGTGTCAGTGCTTTTGCCTGCAGGTAGATTCCCTCAATTTTAGACGAAGTAAGAGTTGTTCTTTCATCAGGAGAGGACTCGGCTAGGCAGTGTGCGCACCTAGCTGGACATTTGTTAGTAACGGAAATAGTAAGCATCCCGCGCTTTAGTATTCCTTCTAACTCTTCCATCGTTACTCTCTCTCCACAGAACCATGCTCTTACCTTACTAATACTTAGAGGCTTATTCCTAACTCAAGAACTCCCTGCGAAACCCTTAGGCAGCAGCTCATCCCAAGCTGCTGCGACAGGTGAAGAGCGGAGTTAGGAATAAGCCTCTTACTAGCCAATTTTGCATTCTTCGATTTTTGTCTCTTCTCCTACCACTTTACTCTTGACAACAATGTCCCTGCCTTGGAACCTATATCTTCTAGTAGTGAATACAGCCTCACCATCGCGCCATGATTGAATTAGGAGCCCATCATTTGAAACTCTGCGTAGAGTTGCAACCATACGAGGTTGCGTATAATTTAGCTTGTTAAATAGCTCCTGTGCTTCAGCCCCTTGATAAGAATCAGAGAGGCTTACTGCTAGAGGTACCTTTCGATTCGAAGCATTCCCCTCTTTCTGCGGAGGAGTTGGCTCCCCTGCGACAACTGGTACTACTGCAACAATTGCAGCAAGCACCGTCGCTGCTGCTGCCTCAGTGTAAGCGGCGATATTGGCGACCGCAACGCCATTTGCATACACTGCAACATTTACACCTTGATATAACCAGCAGGTCACACGGTATTTATCTTGGTTAATTACTGCTGGTCGAATTGCTTCTGCTAATGGAAGCCACTCATCCTTGGGAATTTTTGAAACGAAGTCGGAGAATAGCCCGTCACTGCAGCTACTATTTATCCATCCATTCAGTCCTTCAGCATCTAGGGCTTTCTTGGCATTATCTCCCACTGAGCTTGAAAATGACTCATCTGATTGGACCTGCTTAATGAACTGCTCCAATTGACCATTGGTAAGGTACCCTACCTTATCGACTCTTTCTACTATGTCCGCTGTCGCCTTACTTTTATTCACGATATTCCTTTTCTGATATACGCTGAGAGCGTCATCCTTAACTTGAGTTGACATTTATTTAACCCCTAGCCATCACGATGTTGAAATCCCAAAGTCAGAGTTATCAATCAGCTTCTAAGGTTATTTCCTTGATTTAGACTACGCGCGCAGCAAGCAACCGTGTGTCCTCCGAACGGGCGGTTTTTAGTCCTTATGTTGTTCAACCAAGACGGAGCCGATCGGCCGGATGACCGACTCGCGGTCGGGAAGACCTGGACCACGTGGACAGGGCCTCTGCACAGTCAGGGCCTGCCAGCGGACGAGTCGTGGCACCGTGGCCCGCTCGTCAGCGCCCCGGGGGACCATCATCATGTTGGTGACCAGGGCTTCACGATCGTCGGCGACCTTGAATGGTTGATTCCGGCTTGCGATGAATCTCAGCGCGGCGAGCACGCACCCATGGCGATCACCGCCGCGACCAACCCGCAAGGGTTTGTGCTGGAGCCGTTCACCCAGATGAAACAGAGTATGGTAGCAATCACGGGCAGGCTGTTCACCTTCCTCAGCAACGCGCTCGGCAACGGCGCCAACCGGACCGGCGTGTCCTCCCTCCGCAGCCGCACATGACTCACATGCATGCTGAGGAGACCCAGCGAATCTGGATTCCCAGAGCGGGATGTATCCATTCTCGGACTAGGATTAGAACTAATCGAGAGAGACGGAAGCAGAGAGGCGGAAGCGCCGTGGCTGCTACGGGTTCCAGACCACCGAGTCAATCGACGGCTAGCGGCGAGGTCGTGCGGGTTGGGATCTGTCTCTTATACACATCTCCGAGCC
>CALFLO010000132.1 GCA_937880175.1 uncultured Gluconobacter sp. | reverse complement strand
GAACGCGACGAAGAAGGAAACACGTGATGAACAGGCAGGCTCTTGTCGGTGCTTTTGTCCTTGGGGGGACAGGCCTGCTCGTCGCAGCGTTCGTCCTGTTCGGCAATTTCCATCCTTTCAGCCGGACGGAAAAAGCCGTTCTCGTGTTCCATGGCGCCTCTTCGGGTCTCACCGTTGGCGCTCCCGTCACATTCCGGGGCGTCCAGGTTGGTGCGGTGGACCGCGTCGTCATCGAATACAATCCCGCCACGAAAGATGCCTATATTCCCGTCTTCGTCACGATGCGGCCGGACAACATCATCCTGACAAACAACAGCCATCACCGCCCCAGCATGGAAGACCTCGTCCAGCAGGGGCTGCGCGGTGAGATGAACCTTAAAAGCTTCGTCACCGGCACGTCTGAAATCGATCTGGACTTCTCACCGTCCACCCCGGCCGTGCTGCACCCCGATATCGCGCATATCATCACCGAAATTCCGACCAAGCAGTCGACCATCGCCGCCATGACACAGAGCCTTCAGGACCTGCCGCTCAAGCAGATCGGCGAAAATGCCGACGCAACACTGGCCTCCGTCCGGCAGCTTTCGGACCAGCTCGACAAGGAACTGCCTGCACTGGTGCAGAGCATCCGCGAAACCTCCGATCACAGCCGGGACATGGTCGATGCCGCCCGCAAGACGGTCACGGAACTCGAACCCGCCCTGACGCGCACGCTGCTCAGCGTGGACAAGCTGGCCAATGAGGGCACGACGCAGCTCAACACACGCGGCCATGAACTCCACACTGTCCTGCTGAACAGCAACGAAGCCGTTCAGCAGGCCACGAAGAGCCTCGCCAATCTGGAAAACATGACCTCTCCGCGTTCGGCTGACCGCGCCAATCTCGAAGCGAGCCTGCGGGACATCGCCGCCGCAGCCTCCGCCCTGCGCGGTTTCGCCACGGACGTGGAACGCAATCCGCAGCTCCTCCTCACGGGACGCCGGCCATGAGCAAACATTTCCGCCTCCCCGCTTTTCTTCCGGAGACCAAACCCGTGACACGGCTCATGACACGATCTGCCGCCCTTCTGGCCTTCGCAACAGTGGCAGGTTGTGCCGCACCTCCCGTCCAGTTCTACACGCTCGGTGCGCCCGCCATTGCGCAGAACAACGCCGTGCTCCCTGCTTCTGCACCAGTTCTGAGCGTGTCGCATGTTACCATCCCGGATTATCTCGACAGTCAGGACATCCTGACCCGCCACGGCGATCAGCTTAACCGCAGCCCCAACGGGCGCTGGGGAAGCCGCCTGTCACAGGGTGTGACGGATCTTCTGTCTGCCCATCTGGGACAGAACTGGCCGAATTATGTCGTCACCACACAACCTCTGGCCGAAACGGCCGCCCTGCGTCTCGCGGTAAATATCAGTCGGCTGGATCTCGACAGTTCTGGTCAAGGCGCGCTGGACGCAGACTGGGCTCTGATCCCTTCGGACGAACACCAGCCAATCCTGCACAGCCGGGGTTCGTTCACCGCACAGGGTACGGTTGCCACAGATGCCGGGAAGGTCGCCCTCACCCGCACCCTTGTCGAACAGCTCGCCGTCCGAATTGCCAGCACAACCCCGCGCCCCTGAAAGCCCCCCTTTCACTCAGACGTCTAACGCCCTATTTTCCGTGATCCTGCGCCCTGAAGGGGCACATTTGCGGAGCGTCTGATTGAAAGCCATACCCACGTTCCTATCCGTTCTGGCGATCGGCTTTCTGGCTTCCCATCCCTCAGGGACTGCTCGGGAAGCCGACCCACGCGACACGCTTTCTATCGGTCTGGCCATCGAACCACCGGGTCTGGACCCGACACGCGGCTCCAGCGAAGCTATCGGGATGGTGACGTACGACAATATCTATGAAGGCCTGATGCGGCTTGACGAACAGGGCGCCCTCAAGCCGCTTCTGGCGCAGGACTGGCACGTCTCGCCGGACGGCCTGACCTATGATTTCACGCTGCATGACGGCGTCCGTTTCCATGATGGCACGAACCTGACCTGCGACAGCGTCAAGTTTTCCCTGCTCCGGGCAGGCGCGACGGACAGCACCAATCCGCACAGAACCATTTTCAGCCAGATCGCCGACATCTCATGCCCGGAGAGACTGCATGTCAGCATCCGGCTCCAGCATCCTCACGGCAGCTTTCTTTATCAGCTCGCCTGGAACGATGCGGCCATTCTCTCGCCCGCATCCGTGGCACAGAACATCAGCCATCCTGTCGGCACAGGCCCGTTTGTTTTCGGCGAATGGCGACGCGGCGACCACCTGACCCTGACCCGCAATCCGGATTACTGGGGCGCGAGACCTGCCCTGCGATCCGTGACGTTCCGCGTCATGCCCGATCCGCTCTCGGCCAGTAATGCGCTTCTGGCCGGGGAACTCGATGCCTACCCGTCCTTTCCCTCACGGGAAATTCTAAGCCGCTTTGTCGGGAATGCGAACCTTGCCGTGGTCCGGGGCAGCTTTCCCTTCAAGGCCATTCTCGCGCTCAACAACGCCCGCCGCCCGTTCAGCGATTTCCGCGTCCGGCAGGCCATCGCGCAGGCCGTTGACCGCAAGGCGCTGCTTCAGGCCGTGGCCGACGGAGACGGAACGCTCCTGCAATCCCACATGGCGCCGGACGATCCCGATTACGTCGCCCTGCCCGACCGCTATCCCTACGATCCGGACCACGCCCGCGCCCTGCTGAAAGAGGCCGCCGTCGCACCCGGAACACACCTGACCCTGACCTTCCCGCCCATCGGCTATGCGCGCGATAGCAGCGAGCTCATAGCCGCTTATCTGGAACAGGTCGGGCTGAATGTGACGCTTCAGCCCGTGGAGTGGCCGACATGGTTGGGGCAGGTCTACGGACAGGGTCAGTTCGACATGACCGTCATCGCCCATACCGAACCCCATGACATCGCGATCTATGACCGCACGCCGGTCTATTTCCATTATCATAGTGCCGTCTTTCACGCCCTCGTGGAGCAGTACGAAGCCACGGCGGATACAGCCACGCGGCATCAGCTTTCCATTCAGATGCAGGAACAGCTCGCACAGGACGAGCCCAATGTTTTCCTGTTCGCAATCCCCCGCGAAACCGTCATGAACCGGCGCCTGCGGGGTCTATGGACCAACCAGCCCATCGCGGGCTGCCCGGTCGCTGGTGTCTCCTGGGCACCATGACAGGCATGGAGATTTTTCGCTTCCCACTGGAACGCCTGCTGCTGCTCATTGTCGCGAGCCTCGTCATTTTCGCAGCCATGAACCTCCTGCCCGGCGATCCCGCTTCCGTGATGCTTGGGCTGGATGCGAGCCCCGAAAGCGTCGCCGCCCTGCACCATCAGCTTGGGCTGGAAGCCTCCCTGCCCGCGCGATACGCGCACTGGATCAACGCGTTTCTCCACGGCGATCTGGGCCGGAGTTACATCTACGACGTCCCGGTCAGCAGCCTGATCGCCGAGCGCCTGCAGAGCAGCCTGCCCCTGATCCTGCTGGCCATGCTGCTGTCTCTGGGCGCAGGCATCCCCCTTGGCGTGATGGCAGCCTCAAACCGCGGGACACTATTCGATACCGGCCTGATGGGGACCGTCCAGCTTTTCAAATCCATCCCGGATTTCTGGCTGGCGATGATGATGACGTTCCTGTTTTCACTAACGCTGCACTGGCTGCCCTCCAGCGGCTTTCCCGGATGGAGGGAGGGTATCCTCCCGGCGCTCAGAGCGCTCACCCTTCCCGCCATTGCCCTCGCCATCCCGCAGGCCGCCATCACGGCGCGTTTCATGCGTTCGTCCCTGATCGAAACCCTGTCACAGGATTTCATCCGCACGGCCCGGGCGCAGGGCTACAGCAGAAGCGGGGTTTTGTGGCGCATCGCACTCCCCAACGCCCTGATCCCCGTCCTGACCCTTGCCGGAATCCAGCTTCCAGTTCTGGTAACGGGAACAATCATCGTCGAGAGCGTCTTCAGCCTGCCCGGCTGCGGGAAGCTTTTGCTGGAAGCGGTCAACCAGCGTGACATTCCCGTGGTGCAGAACCTCGTCATGCTGATCGTCACGGCAGTGATGATCCTCAATGTCCTGATGACAGCCCTCGTGCGATGGCTGGATCCGCGCCTTGGGACAGAGTCATGACGACCCACCCCAACCGGGCGCTCCGGGCGGGCGGCATCCTGCTCGGGATCGTACTGTTACCCGCGACCCTCATAGCCCTGTTCGATGGCGATCAAGCACCCCCCATCGACGTCATGCACCGTTATGCCCCCCTATCGCTGTTACATCCGCTGGGAACCGATCCTTTCGGCCGGGACATTATGGTCCATGTGCTGACCGGAGCCTTCAACAGCGTGACGATCGCCACGATCTCAGTCTGCCTCGCCACGATTGTAGGGACAGTGCTGGGCCTGATCGCCGCGGCCAGACCTGCCCGAGCCATCCTGGGTCTGGCCGATCTGGGTCTGGCTTTCCCACCCGTCCTGATCGCGGCACTCCTCGTCACGGCTCTTGGAGCCTCCGCAATCGGCGAAATTCTTGCCATCGCCCTGTTCGGCCTCCCCGCCCAGATCCGCATCACCCGACAGGCCGCACGCTCCATCCTGATCCAGGACTATATCGCCGCATCCAGACTGGCCGGACGCGGCCCTGTTTCCATCATGCGCCGACACGTCCTGCCCAACATCCTGCCGCTCCTGACGGTTCAGGCGACCTCCTCACTAGCCCTCGCGATCCTGTCCGATGCGGGACTGTCCTATCTCGGTCTGGGGGCGCCTCCTCCCCGTCCCGATCTGGGACGCGCACTGGCGTCGTATCAGATCCATATCTTCGATCATTCACTGCTGGTCGCCATCCCGGGACTTACGATCATGCTTCTCGTACTGGGCTTCAACATGCTCGGGGATGGCCTGCGGGATGCTCTGGATGCACTCCATGAGGAGCGCACTCCATGAGCTCTCTGTTCCATGTCCGGAATCTGAGCGTCCAGAGCGCGGATCGGCCGATTCTGAATGACGTGTCCTTCACGCTTGAACCGGGAAAGATCCTCGCCATCACCGGGGAATCTGGTTCCGGAAAATCCACGCTCGCACTAAGCCTGATGGGGCTGCTGCCCCCCGGTTTTCAGGCTCACGGGAGCATCCGGCTTGAAGAGACGGAGCTTCTCGCGCGCTCCGAACAGGACTGGTGCCGGATCCGGGGTAAAAGACTGGGTATGGTCTTTCAGGAACCGATGACGGCCCTGAACCCCACGCGCCGTATCGGTGCCCAGATCGCCGATACATTCCGCCTCCACACGACGCTCTCCCGTCACGACATCCGCACGGAAACGCGCACTCTCATGGAACAGGTCGGCCTGTCTGAATCCGGCGTGAGCGAACGCGCCTATCCGCATCAGCTTTCAGGTGGCCAGAGACAGCGCGTCCTGCTGGCAATGGCACTGGCCTGCCAGCCCGATCTCCTGATCGCGGATGAGTTCACCACAGCGCTCGACGTCCGAACCCAGGCCGCCATGATGGCGCTCGTGACCCGCCGCTGCGAAACGCAAGGCATGGCCGTTCTCATGATCTCTCATGATCTTGGACTGGTACGCCGTCACGCCGATCATGTTCTGGTCATGAAAGACGGCGCCTGCGTGGAACAGGGCACAACCGCCTCCGTGTTTGACGCCCCACAGCATCCCTACACTCAAGCACTTCTGGCCATGTCCCTGCACGGCGCGTCCCGCACGCCGCTGACACCTCTGTCCGTTTTTACAGCGCCGTCATGACCCCGATCCTTCAGGCCCGGAATGTGACGTATGGCCAGAGAAGCCGACAGGGTTTCTCCTTCACGCGACGCGCGCGCTCGCCCATTCTGAAAAATATCAGCCTCGATCTGCAATCAGGCCAGACGCTCGGGATTATCGGAGCGTCGGGAAGCGGAAAATCCACCCTGTGCCGCCTCCTCAGTGGCCTCATCGCCCCGGATGAAGGGCAGATCCTGTATCAGGGACAGGATTTCGCAAGTGCTTCAGCATCCGTGCGAAAAAAGATTCGTCCCGCAATCCAGATGATCTTTCAGGACCCATACAGCGCGCTCGATCCCCGCCAAACGATCGGCGATATCATGGGCGAGGCTCTCGGCCCTGTCCCGGATCGGGACGCACGCATCCGGAAAGCCCTCCATGACGTCGGCCTTTCCGCCGATATTATTGACCGCTACCCGAGAGCCTTTTCCGGCGGCCAGAAACAGCGGATCGCCATCGCCCGCGCCCTGATCACACGCCCTGCCGTCATCATCGCCGATGAGGCAGTCTCCGCGCTCGACGTCTCCACACAGGCCATCGTCCTGAACCTGCTGCTGGATCTTCAGAAGCAGCACGGCCTGGCATATGTTTTCGTCAGCCACGATCTGGCCGTTATCCGCCACCTGTCGCACCATATCGCCGTTCTGGATCACGGCCGGATCGTGGAAGCCGGGCCAGCATCTGAGATTTTAACGGCTCCGACCCAGCCCGCCACGAAGGCGCTCCTTGAAAACACCTACTGACCCGCGAGGCGTCATGACCTGTCTGAACCTTCTCACCGACATTCCCGGCATCCGCGTCGGCCATAGTCAGGATCCGAGCCTGCGTACAGGAGTGACGGCCATCCTGTTCGATCGGCCCGTCATTGCCTCCGGCAGCTTTCTGGGCGGCGCGCCTGCCCTGCGGGAAACCGCGCTCTTGGAGCCGGAGAACATGGTCGGGCATATCCATGCCGTCGTCCTGTCTGGCGGCTCGACCTACGGGCTGGACGCGACAACGGGGGTACAGGCGTGGCTGCGTGAGCAATTCGGCAAGACCCCGCTACCGCCCGGCACCATCCGCGTACCCATCGTGGTGCAGGCCAGTCTTTATGACCTGCCGCCGGGTGGACAGACGACCTGGGGCCGCTATTCCCCTTATACCGAGATGGGGCATCAGGCCGCGACCAGCGCTCGCAGCGGAATCTTCGGACTGGGCACGGCTGGTGCAGGCACCGGCGCCACGACCGCCACACTGCGCGGAGGACTGGGCTCGGCGAGCACGATCACACCCGCCGGGCACCGCGTAGCCGCTCTGGTCGCCGTCAATGCCGTCGGAACAGCCACGATCGGCGATGGCCCGCATTTCTGGAGCGCGCCTTTCGAGCAGGGCGACGAGTTCGGCGGTCTGGGCATGCCCGCGCATCTGGGAGCCGAGGATCTGCGTCTGCGCTCCAAATGGGCCTCCGTCACCGGCACCACGATTGGCCTCGTCGCAACAAACGCCATCCTCACGAAGACGCAGGCGAAACGCCTTGCCATTCTGGCGCAGGACGGCGTGGCACGGGGCGTGTTTCCAGCCCATCTGCCTCTGGACGGCGATGCCATGATCGGCATTTCAACCGCTGAAAAACCTGAGCCAATCGGTCAGGAATGGACCGAAATCCTTCACGCCGCCACGCAGGTCACCGCCCGCGCGATCGCCCGGGGCGTGTATGAGGCCAGTCCGCTTCCCGGTGGGGGGCCCCTTCCCACATGGCGTGAGCGTTTCGGGGAAAGGAAGCCGTCAGGATCCGAAACGGTATAAAAATGATCTGGCTCTCATTTCATATATTCTATTGAGGATCATATACGATTATAGGAATCGGACCGAGTGTCATGTTCGAGGCTGAATCCATGTCGTCTGCTGTGCCGTCCTATCCAGTCCGCTCCCCTCTTCGTCAGGCCATTGCCGCAGACATGCGCAGGCCCGAGGCGGACTGCATCCTCCCCCTGATCGAACAGGCCACGCTGACCGAGACGGACCAGCAGAATACGTCTGACGTCGCCCGCCAGCTCACCCGTACATTGCGCACACAGCGTCGTCCGGGCGGCGTCGAGGCACTCGTACAGGAATTCTCCCTTTCCTCCGCCGAGGGCGTGTCGCTGATGTGCCTGGCCGAGGCCCTCCTGCGCATCCCCGATGCCGCAACCCGCGACGCCCTGATCCGCGACCGGATCGGCACCGGAGACTGGCTGTCCCATGTCGGCGGCAAGAAATCCGTTTTCGTCAACGCGGCCTCATGGGGCCTGATGCTGACGGGCAAGCTGACCAACGACACCGATGAGGGTCTTGCCGCCTCGCTGTTCCGCCTCGTCGGACGTGGCGGACAGCCCTTGGTGCGCCGGGCACTCGACATCGCCATGCGCATGATGGGCGAGCAGTTCGTCATCGGCGAGACGATCGAGGACGCCCGCAAGGTCAGCGCAGCCCCCGAGGACCGTGGCTTCAAATATTCCTACGACATGCTCGGCGAAGCCGCGATGACGGACGCCGACGCCCTGCGCTATCGCCGCGACTATGAGCGTGCGATCGACGTGATCGGCCAGACCGCACGTGGCGCGAATGTCTATGAGAAGGCCGGGATTTCCATCAAGCTCTCGGCCCTGCACCCGCGCTATGCCTTTGCCCAGCGCGAGCGCGTCCTGAAGGAACTCGGCCAGACGCTCAAGGACCTCGTCATTCAGGCCCGCCGCTATGACATCGGCATCAATATCGACGCCGAAGAAAGCGAGCGTCTGGACCTCTCGCTCGACCTGATCGAAGACCTGTGCCACTGCCCGGAACTGGACGGCTGGAACGGCATCGGGATCGTCGTACAGGCTTACGGACGCCGGGCGCCCAAGGTTCTCGACTATCTGATCGACCTCGGCCGCCGCAGCGGACATCGCCTCATGATCCGTCTGGTGAAGGGCGCGTACTGGGACAGCGAAATCAAGAAAGCCCAAGTGGAAGGCCAGACGGATTTCCCGGTCTACACACGCAAATGCTACACCGATGTCAGCTATATCGCCTGCGCAAAAAAGCTTCTCGCTGCCCGCGACGTGGTTTTCCCGCAGTTTGCCACGCACAACGCCCGCACGCTGGCGACGATCTACACGCTTGCGGGTCTGAATTTCCAGATTGGCGATTACGAGTTCCAGTGCCTGCACGGCATGGGCGAGACGCTCTACAATGAAGTCGTCGGCCCACAGAAGCTCAACCGCCCCTGCCGGGTTTATGCCCCGGTCGGCTCGCATGAAACGCTGCTGGCCTATCTGGTGCGTCGCCTGCTGGAAAACGGCGCGAACTCATCTTTCGTCAACCAGATCGGCGACGAAAGCCTGCCCATCGAGACACTGATCGCTGATCCGGTCGCACTGGCAAAAGCCGTTCAGCCGCCGGGCGCTTCCCATACCGCCATTGCGCTGCCCAAGGACCTGTTCGCCCCTGAGCGTCCGAATTCACGCGGACTGGACCTGACCGACGAGCACACCGTCACCGATCTGGCGGAAGCCGTCCATGCGTCTGCGGAACAGGCGCTGGAGGATACGTCGTGCTCGGGTGCGATGCAGGCAATCCGTAATCCGTCCAATCATTCGGAGCTGATTGGCAGCGTCCGCTTCGGAACGGAGGAGGACGTTCACAAGGCCATTGATGCCGCTGCGACGGAAGCCCCCACATGGGCAGCTCTCCCGGCCGATGAGCGCAGCGCAAAACTCGATCGTGCGGCGGACCTGCTGGAAGAGAACCAGAAAGAGCTCATGGCACTTCTGGTTCGCGAAGCCGGCAAGTCCTATGCCAATGCGCTGTCCGAAGTCCGTGAGGCCGTCGATTTCCTGCGATACTACGCGGTTCAGGCACAGGAAACCGCACAGGCAGGAAGCAGCACGCCACTCGGCGTTGTGGCCTGCATCAGCCCGTGGAACTTTCCTCTCGCGATTTTCCTCGGACAGGTCGCAGTCGCACTCGCGGCTGGCAACACGGTCGTTGCAAAGCCCGCTGAGGAAACACCGTTCATCGCCCTGCGCGCCGTTGCCCTTCTGCGCGAGGCTGGCGTTCCAGAAAACGCGCTGCGTCTCGTTCCCGGCGCGGGCGAGACCGGTGCCGCACTCGTGGCCGACAGCCGGATCGCGGGCGTGATGTTCACCGGCTCCACTGCCGTCGCGGGTCTGATCGCCAGCACGCTGGCCGGACGCACGGGAGCGGACGGTCAGCCCGTTCCGTTCGTCGCCGAAACCGGTGGCCAGAACGCCATGATCGTGGATAGCTCCGCCCTGACCGAACAGGTGGTCGCGGATGTTCTGGTCTCGGCATTCGACAGCGCGGGCCAGCGCTGCTCGGCCCTTCGCGTCCTGTGCGTGCAGGAAGACTGCGCCAATCGCGTCCTGACCATGCTTCGCGGTGCGGTGCAGGAACTGCGCATCGGCAACCCTGCCGAACTGCACACCGATGTCGGCCCCGTCATTTCCGCCGAAGCCCAGTCCGGTATCCAGACCTATATCGACGCATCCCGCGCGCAGCAGCGTGCCGTCTGGTCCCTTCCCCTGCCGGAGAGCGCATCGAACGGCACATTTATCGCCCCGACGATCATCGAGATCGACAGTCTGGCCGATCTGAAAGGCGAAGTCTTCGGACCGGTCCTGCATGTCCTGCGTTTCGCCTCCAGTAATTTTGAGGCCCTGATCAACGCCATCAACCAGTCCGGCTATGGCCTCACCTTCGGTCTGCACACAAGGATCGAAAGCCGCATGGCCCATGTCACGTCGCGCATCGAGGCGGGAAACCTCTACGTCAACCGCAACATGGTCGGCGCAGTCGTAGGCAGCCAGCCTTTTGGTGGTGAAAAGCTCTCCGGTACAGGCCCGAAAGCCGGTGGCCCGCTGATCCTGCGTCGCCTGATGAGCACGGCCCCCGCGCATACGGACTGGGAGAGCAAGGAACTTCCGGAACCCGCACGCCAGTTCCTGTCCTGGCTGATGCAGACCAGCTTCCCGCTCTACCAGAAGATCGCAGAGAGCATGCAGCACGGCATGTGCGGCGCCACCCGCGAACTCCCCGGCCCTGTCGGCGAAACCAATCTGTATCAGCTTCTGCCGCGTGGGGCCGTCCTGTGCGTGGCCAGCGACCGGGAGATCATGCTCCGCGCCGTGGGCCTTGCTTTGAGCGGCGGGAACACGGCCTTCGTTCAGGGGCCGAATGTGGCCTCGGACTGGGTGTCCGAGCTTCCCCATGCGCTTGCCCTGCATATCCGCCGGACACAGGGCGGACGTGCTGCGGGATGCCGCACGATCCTTGCGTCTCCGGAAGAAAAGCAGATGGCAGAACAGGCCCGCACGGCCCTGTCGCGTTCGGGCATGATTGTTCAGCTCCATATGCTGGATGCAAAAAGCCCGATCCGGCCTGAGTGGGTGCTTCAGGAAAAGGTCGTCAGTACGAACACTACGGCCGCGGGCGGCAATGCCAGCCTGATGACGATCGGATAATGACGATCCCCGGCATGCTCGTTCGTTACGATCATGCTAAGAGGATCGCCCCTAACTGACGGACGACCAACCCGATGAGCGATGCCGAGCCGATTTTCATGCCCGTTGATACGAAAAGCGGCTCGGCATCGCTCGAAATCGCAGAAGCTTTGCGCAGCGCCATCACGGACGGCATCCTGACCGATGGCCAGCCGCTGCGACAGTCGGAACTTGCCCGTAATTTCGGCGTCTCCCCCATCCCAGTCCGCGAAGCCCTCAAGCAGCTTGAAGCGGAAGGCCTGATCGCCTTCCTGCCCCATCGTGGCGCAGTGGTAACGGGGCTGAGCGAGGCTGATATTCTGGAATATTCAGACATCCGCGCCTCGCTGGAAAGCATGGCGGCGGGACTGGCCATGACGTCCCTCACCCGTGTCGATCTGGCCCGGATCGAGGACGCCTATGAAGCTTTTGTTAACGGCACGGGCGGCGCTCACGGCATGGAGCAGTCCGGCCGTCTGAACTGGGAGTTTCACGGCGCCATCTATGCCGCGTCACGACGCCCGAGACTGTACGGCATGATCCACGACCTGCATTCGCGCCTCGACCGCTATATCCGCGCCCATCTGGAACTGCCGGGCCGAAAGGCCGCAACGGACGCCGAACATTTCCAGATCCTTCAGGCCTGCCGCGCCCGCGACGGCGAGGAACTCGGACGCCTGACGAAACAGCATATTCTCGAAGCCGCCTCTCTGTCGCTGGACGTCATCCGCGACCGGGCGGCCTCCTGACACTCACCGCGCCGGATTGACCGAAACCAGCGTCGCGGGTCCCCGTTCGTCATACCAGCGATTTAGCGGGCCATTCGCGTGGAAAAATCCCGGAATACTGTCGATGATATGAGCACACTGCTCCAGACACGACACCAGACGGACACGGTATAGCTCTTCTGCGCCGGAAGTCTCGTCCGCACCGATCAGCCGCGCGGCGGCCATGAGAGACGCCGCCGTCCCAACAGGATCCCGCCGCAAGGTCCGGAATGACGCAAGCGCCACATCCAGAGCCTCCCGTTCGCGAGCAGTCAGCCCCGCCGGTTCCACAGCCTGCCGCAGGCGGATCAGCAGACGCCCGAGGGAGAGAGCGGCAAAAGCACCATCCACATAACCCTGCCGGTCGATCGGAGACGCCACCAGAGACAGACGCATCAGCAGGATGGAGACTTTCTGGATCTGCGCCCCTTCCCACACCATCCAGGAAGGCACCCGCGCTGCCGGCCGGGCCGAGAGGCTCTGAAGACTGCGACCAAGGGAAATGACGAGCCGCGAGGCATAAAGCCGCTGATCGGCCGGCATGATCACCCGGAACACCAGCACCAGCAGCGCGCAGCCCATCAGGATCGCCAACCAGGTATTGATGAGCGTGATGTCATCGATCACCATGGTATTCGTGACCATCAACTGCATGGCCAGAAAGACCGTGTAGCCAAAGGCTCCCACCCCGTAACGCGGATGGAACTGGAGCCATACCCCCGGCAACATGCAGGCGCAGATCGACAGCCAGAGCATCGGATAACCGTCCACACGCGGGAGTGCCGCAATGTGGCACAGCCAGCAGGCCGGAACCGACAGCGCCGTCCCGATCGCCATCGGCAGACTGGCCCTTGCCGCCGAAGGTGCTGTGGACAGCAGGCTCGACGCCGCCACCACATACATGATCATCATCGGCCCGGTCGGAAAATAGGTGATGTACCAGATCATGCAGGCCAGAAAGGCGATCAGCATCCCGCGCAGGCCGTTATAGATCGCCGACATCCATTCCAGATAAGGCAGCACCCGAACCCGGACATGCGGCCCGCGCGGACTGGACAGGTCCCACACGGTTTCCCTGAGCTGAAGGAGAATATCTCGCACATTATCGACCGACGCCTGAAGCGCCGGCGATGTCGAACCCCGCTCCAGTATTTCCAGACGCCCAAGCGATTCTTCCAGACAGGCCAGCACGGGCTCCGGACGCTCGAGCCATTCCACGGTTTCCGTCAGGGAGAGCACCTCGGTCAGCGTATCGCGGATTTCACGATGAACAGGCGCCGAAAGCGGGTTCGTCACGCCCAGATTGCGCCAGTACGGATGATAGGATGCCACAAGCCCCGTCATGCGGCTGACGGCAAGCCGGTATCCTCGCACCCCGGCATGAATGTCGGGATTGTCCGTTGCAGCGTATTCCAGCGAAGGCCCCAGACGCGCAAGCTGACCCAAAAGACGCTGACGCCCGTCATAAAGAGTCTGCGGCAGGGTTCGGAAAGCGCCCTCCGCCGCGAGAGGTTCTGTGCCCGGGGACTCCGGCGCCCCGGTGCGGTTCATCAGCCCCTCATGAAACACCAGGGCATGACGGATCGTCTCCCGGAACGCTTCAGACAGCGCGTCCATCGTACCCTGACGCCGCCGCGGCGACGTCACCATGAACACTGCCGCCGTCACCACGATCCCGAGCGCCACGTCAGACACACGCATCATGGCGGACAGGAAGATATTCTCGGGATGGGCAAAGGCTGGAACGGCCACGATAATGATCGTGTAGCCCGTCAGAACGGCAGCATAGGCCCGGAAATAGCGCAGGCATGTCGCCGTCATGCAGGCGAGTCCCACAAAGGCCGACAGCGCCATGAAATACAGAACGGCGGACTGCACGAACATCGCCATCACCGCCGTGCTCAAGGCAGCCCCGATCACCGTTCCGGTCATCCGCCACACACTTTTGGACACAAGCGCGCCCACGGTCGGGTTCGCGACGATCAGGACGGTCGTCACCGTACTCATCGGCGATTCAAGCTGGATCATGAACGCAAGAAAGAGCGCAATGCCGATGGACAGGAACACTCTGGCCGTGAAAGCCGCCGTAGAGACAAAGTTCCGCCACCGCACGGTGTTGCGGTCAAAAGAAAAAATCCGGCGAAAAGGATTGCGCATGAAAGGCCCGGAAAATCAGGGTGAAGAAAAACCGGAGAGGGAAAATTTCCCCTCCATCATGCCAAGCTGGCTACGAAGGATCTCAGCCGCATCGGAAGGAAGCCCCTCGGTCAGACGGGCTTCCAGTTCAGCCGCTATGCGGTGGAACTGACGGCAGCGCTCACACCCGGCTTCAGTAAGGATAAGCAGGTTGGAGCGACGGTCCTGCGGATCGGGCTTCCGCGAAATCAGCCCCTCGCCCCCCAGATGATCCAGAACCCGCACGAGCGCCGAGCTGTCCACCCCCATGACGGAGGCCAGATCGCTCTGCTTCATCCCGTTTCCCATCACCATCAGGTAGGCCATGGGCCGCATGGTCGCGAGCGTCATGCCTTCGGGCCGCAGAAGACGATCCAGTTGCGCCCGCCACAGGCTCGACAGCCGCAGAACATGAAAAGTCAGTCCCATGTCATGAAAACTGCTGCCGCGAAGGATGGACGGATCGTATTGGACAGCCATTTCCGGTGACACCTCATCTGTTGACATAGCAATAGATTATATGACAGCATCAGAATTGAAAACAGACTCTGTTGACATTTTCGTCAGGAGGTTCAGTTTTTGATCCATATCACCCACCGACCCTTCCTTATTTGAGTGGGAGTCGTTGTGGCTGAGCGAGGAGCGTTGTGTACG
>CALFLO010000131.1 GCA_937880175.1 uncultured Gluconobacter sp. | reverse complement strand
AGCCCACCGTCTCCCCGAGGCTGAATTACAGGCCCCCTTTCTCGCCGTACCCCGCGAGGTTCATCGGCAGCGCCACATCCACGCGGATCGGCCCGATCGGCGTGAAATACCGCACGCCCCCACCATAGCCGACCCGCAGCGTTCCCTGCCCCGGCCGCGACCCTGTCCCCACCTGACCGGCATCCACGAACCCGGCAAAACCCAGATTCATCGGCAGGCGCTGGCGGAACTCGACGCTACCCGCATCCATGGACGTGCCGCCGATACCGTATTTCGTCTTGCCGTATTGCGGCCCGACACCCTGATAACGGAACCCGCGCACCGTTGCCGGACCACCGGCGTAGAGCCGCTGATCAGGCGGGATCTGGTAGGTGGATGCGCCCTGAACCGAGCCCACGATGCCTCGGACGGCAATGATGCTCCGTCCAGGCCGGGAAATGCCAAGATGTTTGAGATCGAAATAGGTCGAGACCTGCGCCGACAGCAGTGTGAAGAACGAGGAGCCGCTTTCCAGCGATTCCGATGGCGTCACTGAAAGCGATGCCCGCAGACCATGCGTTGCAGGGTCGATCGGATTGGAAAGCTGGGTGCTGTCAAACGTGGCGTTCAGGGGTGCCGAGACAATGAAATAGCTTCTCGTGTCACCGAACTGCTGGATCTGCTCCTGCTCGCCCATCACGCTGCCCGAAATATTCCAGTACCGCCCGATATGCCGGTTAAGCCCTGCCCGGCCGATAACGGCGGTCTGGTGATAGGAATACAGAAGCTGGCGGATGCCTTCGAGACGCACGCTGAGGTTCTGCCCCTTGGACAGAAAATCCGGCTTCATGAAATCCGCATAGACGTCATAGCCCAGCCCCTGCTGCGCCGAGCCGCCAAGCCCCGTGATCAGGGCCGTCAGACGAAGCTGTTCGGCATTGCCCAGCAGATTGTGATGCGTCCAGCTCACACCCACACGGCCGCCAAGATCGGTCGAATACCCGACTTCCGCCGAGAGCGTACGCCGCTTGGCTTCCTTGAAACCGAACTCGATCGGCATGGCCTGAAGAATGCCTGGCATGAGCGTGCGCGAGGGCGGAAGGGTGATGATCGGCGGCGCATTGCGGACCTGAACGGACGCAAACACGCCTGTCCCTGCCAGATCCTGACGCGCGGCCTCGATCCGGGAGGGGCGGTAAAGCTCGCCTTCCTTCAGTTCCAGCCGGTTCATGAGATAGCGCTGATTGGTATGTGTCAGCCCCGTCATGCTGATCGGGCCGATCACAACCTTCGGCCCGCGGCTCACCCGGAACACGATATCCAGCGTATGTGTCTGCGGCTTCAGATAGGCCAGAGGCGTCGAGACGCTTGCCGTGGCGTAGCCCTCTTCCTGAAGCTGGCCGAGCAGCCCGTTCTGCGCCGCCAGCACGTCCGCAGCCACCGCAGGCTGGCCGGAGGATAAACCAAACGCCTTGCGCTCCTCAGGCAGAAGACTGACAGGCTGAGCCTGCGCGATCGCCTGTTCCGAAGTCGCGGCAACGGCTGCGGCGGGTGCTGCGACAGGCGCGGCTTTGTCCGATGAAGCCTTGGCCGAAGCCTTTGTAACAGGCGCCTTCGCGGTCGGGTCCTTCATGGCGGGTGCGGCAGCCGTAGGCGTCGTGGGCGCAGGCGCGGGAACGGATGCTGCGGGAGGCGCCTGTGGGGGGGTGGTCAACGCCACGGTTCCCAGACTAAACCTCGGCCCGAGCGTCGCGGAAATCGTGATGGCGACCTTCTGCCCTTTGGCGAGCGCCTTGAGGATATCCGGCAGGGACGGGTCCTTGCCGTCCACGCTCTGTGCGCCAGCCTTCACACTGATCTTCACCGAGCCCGCATAATATCCCTGCGATTCAAGCGCGCTGTTGATACGATCATAATCGCTGCGGATGCGCCCCGCGAGCGCATAGGCTCCAACGGAATGAGACGTCTGAAGCGACTTGAGCTGCGAGGACGCGGCGATTGCGGCATCGAGATCCGCCTGTTTCGTCGGCGTCAGCGTGACGGCATAGGCAATGGCGGGATCGGTTGTCCCGTCCGACACCGGCTTGGCATTCGCAGCCGCTTTCGACGCCTTTGCCACCACCGGCAGAGGCGCGCAGAAAACCGCCGCCATGCCCAGCATGCAGGACACAGAAACGACTGACACAGAAAAAGAAAGTGGTCGGCGGCCTGACTTCACCGTGCGTCCTGAATTCCGTCTTGAGGGCACTTCCGGCCTTAAAAAAGCCGGAACACGAGAGCGCAGACCGAACGACAGGACTGCTACCACCCGAGGAACCTTGCACGGCGCTCCCTGTCAAGTCCTCCCGGACAGGAGCAGTCCGGAAAACCGCTTCACACCGTCGGGCTGCAACAGGCAGGCCGACAATCAGGCCAACAAACAAGATTGTGTCGCCCCCGCGAAAACCGTATCACTCAGCACCCATGTCCCATCGTGATGCCAAGACCCCGAACGGCCGGCGCGGTCACAACCGCCCCATCCTGGATGGAAATGCCGACTTTCCGGCCTTTCAGCCGACAACGTCGACCAATCTGTACAGCCGCCTGCGCTGTGCCGTGCGCCTGTCGCTTGTCCTGATCTGGGCGTTCTGGGCGTGCAGCATGCAGGCCATCCTCGTGCGTCTGCCCGGTCGCCTGAAAATCATGATGCCGCGTATTTTCTGGAAGGGCGTGTGCCGGATTCTGGGAATCAGAACGAAGGTCATCGGCCAAAGCGCCGGTGGCGTTCGTACGGCAAAAGATGTCCGTGAAGGCAAGCGTCCGGTCGTGTTTGTCGCCAATCACTGCTCCTGGCTGGACATCGCCATCATCGGCAGCGCGCTTCCCGTCGTCTTCGTGGCCAAGGGCGAAGTCGGCAAATGGCCGCTCATCGGAACCGCCTCACGGCTGGGCCGCACCATTTTCGTCAGCCGCAACCGTCAGGAGACCGGCCGCGAACTTCAGGACATGGCCGCGCGCCTGTGGGACGGAGATGATATCGTCCTGTTCCCCGAGGGCACGTCCTCCGATGGCTCCCGCGTCCTGCCGTTCCTGTCTTCGTTTTTTGCCGTCGCCAAGCCCGGCCGTCTGGAACAGGTTGGCCTGCCCAAGGCTCCCCCTGTCCTGATCCAGCCCGTCTCCGTCGTTTATGACAGCCTCGAAGGCCTGCCCGTCGGCCGGAGCCGCCGGAATGTCTTTTCATGGTATGGCGACATGGATCTCGCGCCCCATCTGTGGTCCTTCGGCCAGTGGCGCTCCATGGGGGCCTCTCTCATGCTCCATGACCCGATCACACCGGACGAATTCCGCTCCCGCAAGGACCTGTCCCGCGCAACATTCGAAGCCGTCAATAACGGCGCTGCGGAACTTCGCCGGGGCACACCAAAAGTGACCGAGTCCTGAAAATCTGCGTGCAAGCCCGGCTCATATTCAGGTTTATCTTGACTTGAAGCCTGCCCCCGCGTCACTTTCGGAACATGATACGACGGCAATTCAGCTTTCGTGTCCGGAGGTGGTGTTACCCATTCAGGCCCGTCTGATCATCCGTTGGCCGATCGCATCCTGCCTGCCGTTCCCCGGAACAGGCTTGACCCCGCGGATGCCTGCCCCGATGTGTGTGCCTGATTCTGCTATTCCCGGACCGAGACCTTGACCACCGCCCCGATTTCCCCTGCCGTGACCGCTTCTCCCGACACCGCCCCCATCGGACATGCTCCGCGCGGCCTTCATGTCATTACATGGGGCTGCCAGATGAACGTCTATGACAGCGCGCGCATGGCCGATGTCCTGCGTCCGCTGGGCTATGGACCGGTCGAGCGGCCCGAAGACGCGGATATGGTCATCCTCAACACCTGCCACATCCGCGAACGGGCGACCGAAAAGGTCTTTTCCGAACTCGGACGCCTGCGCAAGATCCGCGACGAGCGCATCAGCAACGGACAGGACCGCACCATCATCGCGGTCGCCGGCTGCGTGGCACAGGCCGAAGGCGAGGTCATTCTCTCCCGCGCGCCTTATGTGGATCTGGTTCTCGGCCCGCAGACCTATCACAAACTGCCCGAAATGGTGGCCCGTGCGGCGCGCGCTGGCGGCGCGGTCATCGAAACCGAATTTCCGGTCGAGCAGAAATTCGATTTTCTCCCCACGGACGCCGCCCCGCAGACGCAGGGCAATCTCACGGCGTTCCTCACCATTCAGGAAGGCTGCGACAAGTTCTGCTCCTTCTGCGTCGTGCCCTACACCCGTGGCGCGGAAACGAGCCGCCCGGTGGCCTCTGTCATGGCCGAAGCACGGCGGATGGCGGAGAGCGGCGTACGCGAAATCACCCTGCTCGGGCAGAACGTGAACGCCTATCATGGCGATGACGGCACCGGCGAAAGTGCGACACTGGCCGGGCTGGTGGAACAGCTTGCGCAGATCCCCGGTCTGGGCCGCATCCGCTACATGACGTCCCACCCCCGCGACATGGACCAGAGCCTGATCGACGCGCACCGGGACAATCCGGCCCTCATGCCGTTCCTGCATCTTCCGGTGCAGAGCGGCTCGGACCGGATCCTCAAGGCCATGAACCGTGGCCATACGGCGGACGAATACCGCGATAGCGTCCGCAAGCTGCGTGAAGCCCGTCCGGATCTGGCCCTGTCTTCCGATTTCATCGTCGGTCATCCCGGCGAGACGGAAGAGGATTTCGAAGCGACCATGCAGCTCGTGCGCGATATCGGTTTCGCCATGGCCTACAGCTTCAAATATTCCCCCCGTCCCGGCACACCCGCCGCAGGTCAGCCGATGCAGGTGCCCGAGGACGTGAAGGATCGCCGTCTGGCCGAGTTGCAGGCGCTTCTGCGCGAACAGCAGGACGCCTTCAATGCCGATATGGTCGGAACGGTGCAGGAAATCCTGGTGACGAACCGGGGCCGCAAGCCCGGGCAGATCGCCGGGCGTTCGCCTTATCTGCAACCCGTTCATTTCGACGGGCCGGATCATCTGATCGGGTCCACCGTCAAGGTCGCCATCACCACGCGCCGCACCAATTCCCTGGGCGGCACCCTGATCCGGGAGACAGCCTCCGCTTGCTGACAACGCACCCGACCCGTCCCGTCGCCACCAGCAGTGGCTCCGAAGGCAACCGTACCGTTGCCCTTCGCTTCAACGACAACATCCTGCTCCAGCGCCTGCTGGGGGACCATGACCGGCATCTCGTCCGGCTTGAGGAAGGATTCGACGTCAAGCTGTCCTGCCGTGGCAACAAGATTGCCATTTCCGGCGAGACGGAATCGGTCGGCCGCGCACAGGCGGCCATCATCGCGCTGTACAACCAGCTCGAACAGGGCGGCACGATCGATGCCTCCCAAGTCGATGGAGTCATCCGCCTGACAGCCCTGCCGAGCCGCCCGGAACGCCCGGTCGATACCCGTCAGGCCCGTCCGGCTCCCGAAGAGCGCCCGCGCGGCAATGGACAGCGCCGTCCGGAAAAGGGCAATGGCAATGGCAAGCCGCAGAACATGCCCGCCACCCCGTTCGGAGACCTGCCAGCCATCCGCACCAAGCGCGGCGTCATCGCACCGCGTTCGCACGGCCAGGCGGCCTATATGGAAATGCTGGCCAATACCGACATGGTGTTCGGCATTGGCCCTGCCGGTACCGGCAAGACCTATCTGGCCGTCGCGCAGGCCGTCGGCATGCTGCTCGCCGGACAGGTGGACCGGATCGTGCTGTCCCGCCCAGCCGTTGAAGCTGGCGAGCGCCTCGGCTTCCTGCCCGGCGACATGCGCGAAAAAATCGACCCCTATCTGCGCCCGCTCTACGACGCCCTGCATGACATGATGCCGGGCGATCAGGTGGTCCGCCGCATGGGGACGGGTGAGATCGAGGTGGCGCCTCTCGCCTTCATGCGCGGGCGCACCCTGGCTCATTCCTATGTCATTCTGGACGAAGCCCAGAATACGACCGCAGCCCAGATGAAGATGTTCCTCACCCGCATGGGCGAAGGCACACGCATGGCCATCACGGGCGATCTGAGTCAGATCGATCTGCCGAATGGTGTATCATCCGGTCTGCGCGAAGCCGTCGAGACCCTTGAAGGGATCAAGGGAATCGGCATTACGCGCTTTTCTTCCGAAGATGTGGTGCGCCACCCGCTGGTTGCCCGTATCGTCGATGCCTATGAACAGAAAGCGCCAGCCCCCCGGGACGTGTTCCGGAACAGGCTGCGCCGGGAAAACAATGGAACCTCCAAGTCGACACGCCGGCACTGACATCATCATCGAGGACGCCCGCTGGCGCGCCTCGGTTCCGGGAACGGAGCGTGCAATCCGGCGCGCCCTCGTCGCGGTCGCCCGTCAGGGCGGCCCCGACTTCACGCAGTCTCCGCCTCCTTCGATCCTTCTGGCGACAGACCGGATCGTCAAGCGCCTCAATGCGCGCTTCAGGGACAAGAACAAGCCCACGAACGTCCTGACGTTCGAGCCCGTTTCGCCCGTTCATGGCGGGGACATCGTGCTGGGTTACGAAACCGTCCACCGCGAAGCCGTGGCCGCCAGACGCTCGCTGAGGGCGCATCTGTCGCATCTTGTGGTGCATGGCGCGCTACATCTTGCCGGTTACGATCATCATCACCCCGGTGAAGCCCGGGAAATGGAAGGAATTGAGACCCGTACCCTGCGATCCCTTGGTTTTGGGGATCCATGGCGCCAGGGGAACTGGCAGCAGGCTGGGAGTGTCCGGATATGAGTGACGATTCAAACGACCGCCAGCCCGAAGAGTCAGGCAAAAGCCGCCCCTCCCGCGGCATTTTCGGACTTTTCAACCGCCGTGGCCGCGATCCGGGCCTGCGCGAGTCCATCGCAACCCTCGTTCACGAAGCCAGTCAGCCGACTGAAGACGCAGGTGACGAGCCTGAGCTCGACCGGCAGGAACGCGCCCTCATCATGAACGTGCTCCGCCTGCGCGACATCACGGCGGATGACGTCATGATCCCGCGCGCGGACATCGTGGCCATGCCCGAAGCCCTCCCCTTCAACGAAGCGCTGGACCTGATGCGCCGGGAAAACCATTCCCGCCTTCCCGTCTACCGTGACCAGCTCGACGACATTGCGGGAATGATCCATGTGAAGGACCTGATCGCCTATGTTGGCGAGCCGGACGCCTTCGACATCCGCCCGCTTCTGCGGCAGCCCCTGATGATCGCCCCCACGATCCCCGTGCTGGACCTGCTGCTCCAGATGCGCCAGCGCCAGATGCACATGGCCCTCGTCATTGACGAATATGGCAGCATCGACGGCCTCGTGACGATCGAGGATCTGATCGAGACCATCGTGGGCGACATTTCCGACGAGCATGACGATCCGGTCACGACCATGTGGGTGGA
>CALFLO010000130.1 GCA_937880175.1 uncultured Gluconobacter sp. | reverse complement strand
TCATCCTGAATCTTCGTCCTGATTACGATCACAGCTATTATTTTGTAGCCAGTTTTATTGCAGATCATCTCAGATATTTCGTGAGTAAACTACGATGAATAGATTGTCAGTTTTTTGGATCTGGAATTTTCTGGCTTTGAGTGGAGATAAAATCTGTTAGGGGCATCTTTCAAACTGTGAAATCAGCTGGCAGCTTTCCGCACCTGGAGGGTTCGAAAAACTCTCTGGTTATGAGGCCCTGTGTGTGATTCCATCGTTCATCTTACGATGAGGGATGGATGATGATGCAGCCCGGTTTTTTTGATGTTGAAGATCGCCTGGCTCGTCTGAGTGGGCTTGGTGACCAGCTCGAAGCGTTTTCCCGGACTGTGGATTTTGAAGTATTCCGTCCTGACCTGGAGAAGGCTCTGGCCTATGCGGACGGGAGCAAAGGCGGCCGTCCGCCGTTTGATCCGGTGCTGATGTTCAAAATCCTGGTGATCCAGACGCTGAATAATCTGTCCGATGAACGGACGGAATATCTGATCAATGACCGCCTGTCCTTCATGCGTTTTCTTGGTCTGGGGCTGTCAGATCGCGTGCCCGATGCCAAAACGGTCTGGCTGTTTCGCGAGCGTCTGACACAGGCGGGTGCGGTCGATGGTCTGTTCAATCGCTTTGATGCAACCCTGCGGAACGCTGGTTATCTCCCGATGTCAGGGCAGATCCTGGATGCAACGCTGGTCGCGGCTCCCAGGCAGCGCAACACAAATGCTGAGAAAGCGGATCTGCGTGAAGGGCGGATCCCACAGGGTAATCCCCCCATTTTTAGTGGGGCATTGAATGAGAATTCAGGCAGCTGTTTTTAGTTTCTGGGCGGGGGTTAGCCCGCTGTTCCCCATGTTGGGTCTGTCATGGTTATATGTCCAGAGCCATTGTGTTGCGACCTCCTGCACGTCCTGAATGCTTTCAAACAAATACTGCTCCAGCCATTCCTGCCGGACAGTTCTGTTGTAGCGTTCAATATAGGCGTTCTGCTGCGGATTACCCGGTTGCGTATAGATCAGGGTAATCCCCTGTTTTTCGGCCCATGAAACCAACGTATGACTGACATATTCAGGGCCATTATCCATTCGGATGGCTTCTGGCCTGCCACGCCACTCCATAACCTGTTCCAGACAGCGGACAACCCGACAGGCTGGCAGGGAAAAATCAACCTCGATCGCCAGTCCTTCACGATTGAAGTCATCCAGAATGTTCAGGAGCCGAAAAGCACGTCCATCCATCAGCCTGTCCGCCATAAAATCCATGGACCAGACCCTGTTGGGAAGGGTCGGAACCGACAGCTTTTCAGGCTTTTCGCGAACCAGACGCCTGCGGGGTTTAATCCGCAGGTTGAGTTCCAGTTCCCGATAGATCCGATAAACCCGCTTATGATTCCAGAGCTGTCCCTGCACATTGCGCAGATACAGGAAACACAGACCAAATCCCCATCTCCTGTGAGCCTGGGTCAGTCCCACCAGAAGAGCGGCAATCCTGTCGTTCTCCGCTGCCAGTCGCGGACGATAGCGAAAGCAGGTCTCGGATATCCCAAAAATCCGACAGGTCAGCGCAATGCTGACCCCATGATGCGCCACAGCTTGTGCGGCCAGTTCCCGGCACTGGGCTGGCCGCTTCATTTTTTTCCAAGGGCTTCCTTCAGGATATCCGTCTGCATGCTCAAATCCGCTGACGTGCCCCCCGGAAATATAACCATTTAAAAGTAGAGTCCGATCGAGAAGGATACGGACGGATGAAGCGCAGTCGTTTTACGGAAGAGCAGATCATAGGGATCCTGAAGGAACAGGAATCCGGGCTGAAGGTCTCTGATCTTTGCCGTAAGCACGGGATCAGTGACGCGACCTTCTACAAATGGAAGACCCGTTATGGTGGCCTTGAGGTATCCGAGGCCAAACGGCTGAAGGCGCTGGAAGATGAAAACAGCCGCCTGAAACGTCTTCTGGCGGATGCCATGCTGGATAATGCGGCGCTGAAGGAGATCGTTGGAAAAAAGTGGTAACGCCTGTCGCGAAACGGCAGGCGGTCCGACACATTCAGGAAGCTCTGGCCCTGAGTGAACGCCGAGCCTGTGCGCTTGTTGGTGTTGCCAGGCGTGTCGCGCGGTATGTTTCTACCGGAGCGGACGATGCTGCCCTGCGCCAGCGCCTACGGGAACCGGCGGACCAACGACGCCGCTTTGGCTATCGCCGCCTGGGTTATCTTCTGGCGCGGGAAGGATTCAGCCCCAATCACAAGAAGCTGTTCCGCCTTTATCAGGAGGAAGGGCTGAAAGTCCGCCATCGGGGTGGCCGCAAGAGGGCACTGGGGAGGCGTTCTCCCATGACCATCCCTCAGGAACCCGGGCAGCGCTGGAGCCTGGATTTTGTCTCGGATGCCCTGATCTGTGGCCGCCGGTTCCGCATTCTAGCTGTTATCGACGATTTCAGTCGCAAGAACCTGGCATTGGTTGCCGACACGTCATTATCAGGTGGACGGGTGGCGCGGGAACTGACGGCCCTGGTAGAACGATATGGCAAACCCCTCATGATTGTCAGCGACAACGGTACGGAGTTCACATCCCATGCCATCCTGAAATGGGCGGATGAGATGAAGGTTGAATGGCACTATATCGCACCCGGGAAACCGCAACAGAACGGCTTTGTCGAAAGTTTCAACGGCCGGTTGAGGGATGAATGCCTCAACGAGACGCTGTTCACGTCTCTCAGCCATGCCCGACAGGTTCTGGCTGACTGGCGGGAAGACTACAATACGGTGCGCCCCCATTCCCAGCTGGGTGGCAGGACACCGGATCAGGTCGCCAGACAAGTGTCTCGGGGGCATGCCCCCGAGACACTTGTCATCCCATCAACCCAAAGCCATAAAAAACGGGAACTCTCCTTTTGAGTGGATACAAAAAAGGGGGCACGTCAATTTCGTCCTGATCTGGATACAGCGCTGGCCTATGCAGACGGCAGTAAAGGCGGTCGTCCGCCGTTTGATCCGGTGCTGATGTTCAAAATCCTGGTCATCCAGACGCTGAACAATCTGTCCGATGAACGGACGGAATACCTGATCAATGACCGTCTCTCCTTCATGCGCTTTTTAGGCCTGGGGCTGTCGGAGCGTGTGCCTGATGCCAAAACCATCTGGCTGTTCAGGGAGCGTCTGACCCAGGCGGGAGCAATTGATGTTTTGTTTAACCGCTTTGATACGACCCTGCGTAATGCTGGTTATCTGCCGATGTCAGGCCAGATCCTGGATGCCACGCTGGTAGCGGCTCCGAAGCAGCGCAATACCAACGATGAAAAGACTGATCTGCGGGAAGGACGGATCCCACAGGATTGGCAGGATAAACCGGCAAAGCTGTCCCACAAGGACAGGCATGCACGATGGACGCTGAAGTTCACGAAGGCGAAGCGGCAGGATGATGGAACCATGCCATCCAGCGATCTTGCTATCCCGTTCTTTGGCTATAAATCGCATGTTTCCATCGATCGGAAATACCGGTTCATCCGGAAATGGAAAACAACGCATGCCGCCGCCAGTGATGGCGCGCGATTGAGAGAGGGGCTGCTGGATAAAACCAATACGGCCTCAAGCGTCTGGGCAGACACGGCCTATCGCTCCAAAGCCAACGAAGACTTCATGGCAAAGCAGGGCTTTGTCTCGAAGGTTCACAGGACGAAGCCGCATCTCAAACCTATGCCACTCCATATCCAGCGGTCCAATGCAGGAAAGTCCGTGATCCGATCCCGCGTCGAGCATGTCTTTGCCGATCAGAAATCGCAGACGGGACTGTTCGTCCGAACTGTCGGTATCACCCGGGCCACCATGAGGATCGGCCTTGCC
>CALFLO010000129.1 GCA_937880175.1 uncultured Gluconobacter sp. | reverse complement strand
GAACGGTTCGAGGGACTGCTGCCTCCCGTGGTGACGGCTCCGTGCTTCGCCATCCGCAAGCCCGCCGTCGCGGTGTTCACCCTTGATGATTATGTTGCCGCCGGGATCGTGACCGATGCCCAGGCGAATTTCCTGCGTCGTGCCGTTGCCGAGCGAAAGAACATCCTGGTCGCCGGCGGCACCTCAACCGGCAAGACCACGCTGGTCAATGCCCTGCTGGCCGAGGTTGCGAAGACCGACGACCGGGTCGTGCTGATCGAGGATACGCGCGAACTGCAATGTCGTGCGCCGAACCTTGTCTCTTTGCGGACAAGGGATGGCGTCGTCACGCTGTCCGAACTGGTGCGCTCGGCCCTGCGCCTGCGGCCTGATCGTATCCCGATTGGCGAGGTGCGCGGTCCCGAGGCGCTTGACCTGCTCAAGGCGTGGGGCACCGGGCATCCCGGTGGAATCGGCACGCTCCATGCCTGCACCGCCATCGGTGCGCTGCACCGCATGGAGCAACTGATCCAGGAGATCGTCGTCACGGTGCCGCGCGCGCTGATCGCCGAGACGATCGACGTGATCGCCGTCCTGTCCGGCCGAGGCACGCAGCGCCGGTTGTCCGAACTCGCTGCCGTGGACGGGCTCGATCCCGCCACAGGCGCCTATCGCATTCATTCAATCCATACCGATGGAGATTTCCAATGAACCTCACGCTGTTCCGCGTGCGTCGGCACGCGCCTGTCGTCTCTGCGATGCTGCTGCCGTCTATCGCATGGTGCTCCTCGGCCCTGGCGTCCGGGTCCGACATGCCGTGGGAAGAACCGCTCAACCAGATTCTGGAATCCGTGCAGGGACCGGTGGCGCGCATCGTGTCGGTGATCATCATCACCGTGACCGGTCTGACCCTGGCCTTTGGCGAAACATCCGGTGGGTTCCGCCGCCTGATCCAGATCGTGTTCGGCCTGTCCATCGCTTTTGCCGCCAGCTCGTTCTTTCTGTCGTTCTTCTCCTTCTCCGGCGGGGCACTGATCTGATGGCCGCCGGATATGACGATGACGCCGTGCCGGGCTTCCATGTCCCGGTGCATCGCTCCCTGACCGACCCGATCCTGCTGGGCGGGGCTCCCCGCACACTGGCGATTGCCAACGGCACGTTGGGGGCTGCGATCTCGCTGGGGCTGCGGCTCTGGCTGGTCGGGGCGGTATTCTGGATCGTGGGGCACAGCCTCGCGGTCTGGGGCGCGAAGCGCGACCCGCTGTTCGTCGAGGTGGGCCGGCGGCATCTTCGCTATCCCGCCTGGCTCCGGGCATAGGGAGGGCAGGGCGATGATGTCCCTTGGTGAATACCGCAACCGAAATTCCCTCCTGTCGGATTTTCTGCCCTGGGCGGCGTTGGTCGAAAAAGGTGTTGTCCTGAACAAGGACGGCTCTTTTCAGCGAACGGCAAAAGTTCGTGGCCCTGATCTTGATTCCGCAACGCCCGCCGAACTGGTTGGTGTCACGGGACGCCTGAACAATGCGCTTCGTCGCCTTGGCTCCGGCTGGGCCGTATTCGTGGAAGCCCAGCGCGTGCCAGCCACGCTCTATCCCGAGAGCGATTTCCCGGATGCGGCCAGCCAGATGGTCGATCTGGAACGCCGGGAGCAGTTCGAGGACGAGGGGGCGCATTTCGAAAGCCGGTATTTCCTGACGCTGGTCTGGCTCCCGCCTGCGGAATCATCAGGTCGCGCCGAACGCTTTCTCTATGAAGGCAGGGAGCGCGACGGCCCTGACCCATATGGCATGCTCCATACGTTCGTGGATCGCACGGATCGGATGCTGGCCCTGCTGGACGGGTTCATGCCCGAGGCCGCATGGCTCGATGACGGGGAGACGCTCACGTACCTGCACAGCACCATTTCGACCCGCAACCAGCGTGTGCGTGTACCGGAAATCCCCATGCATCTCGACGCCCTGCTGGTCGATCAGCCTCTGGCGGGTGGGCTGGAGCCGAAACTCGGTGACGCGTTTATCAAAACCCTGACCATCATCGGATTCCCCAGCCGCACCTTTCCTGGAATTCTGGATGATCTGAACCGGCTGGCCATGCCCTATCGCTGGTCCACCCGTGCCATCCTGCTCGACAAGACGGACGCGACGAAGGTGCTGACAAAAACTCGTCGGCAGTGGTTTTCAAAACGCAAGAGCATCGCAGCCATTGTCCGGGAAGTGATGACCAATGAAGCATCGGTACTGGTGGACAACGACGCCGCCAACAAGGCGGCGGATGCTGACCTCGCGCTCCAGTCGCTGGGCGCGGATGATGTGGGCCAAGCCTATATCACTGCGACCGTCACGGTCTGGGACGGTTCCGCTTCCATCGCGACCGAGAAACTGCGTCTGGTCGAGAAAATCATCCAAGGGCGCGACTTCACCTGCATGGCGGAAAGCCTCAATGCAGTGGAAGCGTGGCTCGGTTCTTTGCCCGGTCATGTCTACGCCAACGTTCGCCAGCCCCCGCTCTCGACGCTGAATCTTGCGCATATGATCCCACTTTCCGCCGTGTGGGCCGGGCCGGAACAGGACGGGCACTTCAAGGCAGCACCGCTTTTCTACGGGAAAACGGCGGGTGCCACACCGTTCCGGTTTTCCCTGCATGTCGGGGATGTCGGTCACACGCTAATCGCGGGACCGACAGGGGCGGGCAAATCCGTCCTGCTGGCCCTGATGGCGCTTCAATTCCAGCGCTACGAAGGCGCGCAGGTTTTCGCCTTCGATTTCGGCGGCTCGATGCGGGCGGCAACGCTGGCGATGGGCGGCGCCTGGCACGATCTCGGGGGCGGGCTGACGGACGAGGGCGATGAGCATCCCGCAGTCTCCCTTCAGCCGCTGGCGCAGATCGATGACACGGACGAGCGCAAATGGGCCAGTGAATGGCTGGGGCAGATCCTTGTCGGAGAGGGGGTCGCGCTGACGCCGGAGGTGAAGTCTCACCTCTGGTCGGCCCTGAATTCTCTCGCGTCCTCGCCCAACCATGAACGCACGATCTCAGGCCTGGTGGCACTCCTCCAGTCCAACACCCTGAAGCAGGCAATGGCCCCGTACTGCTTGGGCGGTCCCTATGACCGCCTGCTGGATGCGGATGCCGAGCGGCTGGGGAACGCCGATGTCGTGGTGCTCGAAACCGAGGGGTTGATCGGCTCCGGCGCAGCGTCTTCCGTGTTGTCCTATCTGTTCCTGTCTCTTATACACATCTCCGAGCCCACGAGACT
>CALFLO010000128.1 GCA_937880175.1 uncultured Gluconobacter sp. | reverse complement strand
GCCTTCAATCAGGTTAGGCGGGGCGCCTTCCGCATTCAGGTAAGCTTGCCCAACCAGGAACTGCGCTTCCGGCTGCCCTTCCCTTGCAACCACAGTGAGAATGGTAAAAGCCTTTGTCGCTTCTCCTTGCTCTAACAAACTCTTAGCTTGGGGCATGCGACCGTCAACCGGCATTTCAATACCATGCCTGAAAAGCCGACTAATCAGTTTTTTTAGCAAAACACGCTCCTTCCCTGAATCAGATTAGCGGCTCACAAGCCCCCTTAGGGCTCACGCATGCCATCCGTCATCAGCGGCATAAAGCTGTTCAGCAGATACTGCATAATAGTCCGCTTACCAACACGAATATCAGCGGTCACTGGCATACCAGGTTGCGGATGGAAAAAGCTTGGCACCCCATGTAGCGTGTAACGATCAACACGAAGGCGTATACGATAAAATTCCTTACTACTGCTATCAGGCGTGACATCATTATCCTGCTGACCGCTGCTTGCTGCCCCCCCAACAAAGGAGTCCGCACTAATTGTGCGTACAGTGGCATCCGCACCACCGTATTGCTGGTATGGGAAGGTAGCAAACTTGACCAATGCTTTGTCACCCAGCCTTACAAACCCGGCATCCTTACCCGACATGACAGTTTCAATCTCCAACCCTTTGCCAACGGGAACCAAAGTCATCACTTTTTGACCGGCCGTCAGCACCGCACCGACGGACACTTTGGAGATATTCAGCACAATGGCATCTTCGTCCGCTTTTAGCGTGACGAGACTGTTGTGCAGCACGGCCTTCTGATACGCGCTTTTCGCTTCAGACAAATGATGCTGAGCCGTAACCAGATCATGATAAGCTTCGGCTTTCCAGTTCTGGATGTAGCCTTCTTTCTCAGAAACCTGAGCCGCTAACTTGTTCCGCGTACTCCCAGCTTGCTGCTGCGCTGAAATCTGTGAGCGCTCCACTTCCATCAAGTCATTCTGCGCACTGAGTGTGGACAACTTGCTTCCGACTTGATCTTTCTGCAACTGCATCCGCATTTTATGGACATCTGCTGCCACTTTGGCGCGCGCAGCGTACATGGCGGCACTTGCCTGAGCGCTCTGCAGGTCATTTTGCAGACTGGCAATCTGCTTATCATAGTTGCTAACTTTAGCATCAAATTCAGCCTTTCGGCGGATAAACGCTTCAGCCTGCTGGACAGATGCCGGGTTTTTGGGATCCTCAGAATAAGTCTGACCTTGCGTCTCTGCGATCAGCCGATCAACTTCGGCCTGATACTGGTCATTCTGTGCATGCATATTTTCAATATCTGCACCAGAGGACGTGGGGTCCAAATGCGCCAGGATATCACCCTTATGAACAAAATCCCCCTCCCGAACATCAATAGAGCGTACAATGGACGTATCCAGAGGCTGAACCAGCAGCGTCTGTTCTGTCGAGACAAGACGCCCCTGAGTTGAAACCACTCGGTCCAGCGGAAAAACAGTCATCACTGTAACGGATGCAAGAACAAGCGCACCAACAAGCCAGGAAATATACTGTGCGGACGGCGTTGGCGGCATATTGACCAGAGCTGCCGTAGGGGAGTGGAATTCTAGCAAGGCTGGAGGCATGTCGCTCTGCGCATATGGATCATCGGCCTGCCGCAGAAAGGTTGGTTCGCTTTCCGGAGTAACGTCGGAACCGGTTGTCTGGCCTGAAGGTATAATATCCTGTTCACTCATGGCTTATTCTCCTTCAGCAACCAGAGAAGACGACGCAGACTTCGCTTTTCCGTCCGTATGACGATTTTGCTGCATCCAGAGTGTGCGATAAATATCACACCGTTCCAGCAAAACATCATGAGGGGCAATATCCGCCACAGACCCATGATCCATCACACAAATCTGGTCACAGTTTACCAGAGAAGACAGACGATGAGAGACAATCACCATGGTGCGCCCTTTACCAATCCGCTCTAAATTGGCATTCACCAGCGCTTCACTTTCCGGGTCGAGCGCTGACGTCGCTTCATCCAGAATCATCAACTTGGGATCGGTAATTACGGCACGCGCAATCGCTAGGCGCTGCCGCTGGCCGCCAGAAATATTGGTGGAACCTTCTTCAATGAAGGTCTCATAGCCAGCAGGCATACGCTCGATAAACTCTTCAGCCCCCGCCATACGCGCCGCGCGCACAACGTCGTCAATCGTATACCCGGGACGGCCCGCCGTAATATTCTCGCGGATGGTGCCACGGAACAGGAAGTTATCCTGAAGCACCACGCCAAAAGACCGACGTAAATGGGTCAGGTTGATTTCACGCAGGTCAATCCCATCCAGTTTTAGATAGCCGGTATAGGACCGGCTTACACCTTGAAGCAATCGGGTAATGGTGGATTTCCCGGAGCCACTTCGCCCAACAAGACCAAGCATGGTCCCGGCAGGCACTTCAAAATTAACGTCATTCAGGGCTTTGGAGGTCGAACCCGGATAGGTAAAGTCCACCCCATCAAACGACAAAGCCCCTTTGATAGGAGGCCGCATACCAGTGGTCAGAGCCCTGGTTTCTGTTGGCTGATTCAGCACAGAAGCGGCTTCACCCAAAGATGTCATCACTTCATTGAAATCGTCCAGAAGCTGTCTCTTATACACATCTCCGAGCCCACGAGACTCGACGTCATCGCGT
>CALFLO010000127.1 GCA_937880175.1 uncultured Gluconobacter sp. | reverse complement strand
CTTGCAGAGCCTGAATCAAAATTCCCTACAAAAATCAATGGGTCCTGAGCCTAGCCATTGGAGACCGGTGATGACCGTCAACGAAGCCTATCCCGCGCGTTACTATGTCCAGACAGATGCGACCGGCTATGTCACGCACTGGAATGACACCGCGACGCTCTCTGACCTGTCTGGACTGCCTTCAGCCTCAGAAATGACGCCGGTTTCCGAAGCAGACTGGAACGATCCCACGAAGCACCTTCATTGCGGGGTGGCAGTCAAGAACGGCGCGCTTGTACTGGTCTCCGTCCCCGCTGTCCCGGTCGCGACACTGGCCACGGTCGAGCTGACATGGATCAGTCAGGAGGCATCCCTTGCCGCTGCGATGGGCCAGACGTTCACGCCGGACATGCGGACATACGTCGCTGCCATTCAGGCAATCGCCAACGGAACAGACATGACGAGCACCGCGCTCCCGGCTCGGCCGACGCAGATCATGAGCTGATTTTTCGTTGTACTGATCACTCCATTGTTCTATCATTCTCGAACAACGACGGCCTCTTGCCGCAGATGATGCGAACTAGCGCTGCTTTCTCCAAATCCGGGTCTATCCGTGTTCAGAAAAAGCTATTGGAACGCAGCGCTGTTCCTGTCCGCCTCTGCGATTGCCTTGATCGGCATCGCGGCCGCGCAAACACCTGTCACAGTTTCTAACTGGGGAACTCCCGTCACTATTGTTGGTGGCGGCAAGCCTAATGGTCCGGCCATGCTGGATAGTGAAGGCCAGATCCCCGTTGTTAACTTAGGCGGTGCCCTTTCCGCCTATCTACCGCTGGCAGGCGGCACGCTTTCCGGGCCCGTTACTTTTTCCTCCGGGCTTTCCGTCGGAAACGGACAGCCTCTTACGCTGCACGATTCAAACGGCAACTGGGTCAATATTGTTCGGAGCGCAGAAGGCCCGGTCCAGTTCCAGTTTATCGGTGGCCTCAACGATATTCAGGCCGGTCGCTTTGTCATGGGCGTCGCAGACTATACAGCGACGCCTTATGCCTCCCTTCCCAAGCCCGCAGCCGGGTATTATCGGACCGTCGCTTGCTCTGATTGTTACATCGGAAGCGGAAGCAAGGGCATTCTTGTTCTCTACAATGGCACTGCTTGGGTGGGGCTTTCCGGTGAAGCTGTTTCGCACTGATGAGCGAAGCACTCCACCACCCCGTCACGCGGCCTGAGTTTGACCGGGCCCTTGATCGGATCGATCAGCTCGCCATCGGACAGACGCGTGCCGAAACCCAGATGGAGCAATATGGCTCCGAGCTGGCCCGCAATTCTGAGCTGCTCAAAGAGATCGTGTCAGAAATGGCCGAGCAGAAGAAGGACCGTTCTGCCCGCGACAGCGCCATCAAGAAGACGGTCTGGGCTGCAAACTCCCTTGGCCCGACCATCCTCCTGATCCTGCTCGGGCTGCTCCAGCACTGGGGGCTGAAATGACTGGTCTCGACACCCGGCAGCTCAAGGTAGAGATCGTGCGTCCTGCCCTTCAGGCGCTTGGGCTTTGGTCGCGGGCGGCTGAGAACCTCGTAACCGGAACGGCGCTCGTGGAAAGCCGTGCGGCCTATCTCCGGCAGGTTGGCGGCGGCCCGGCCCTCGGACTGTGGCAGATGGAGCCGGCCACGCATGACGACTGCTGGAAAAATTGGCTCTGCGCTCCGGCTCGGTCGCGGCAGGCGACGGCGCTCCGGCAGATGATCGGATCTCTAAATCCCTCGGCAGAGCTCATGATCAGCAATCTGCTCTACGCGGCCGGGGTGGCGCGCATCCGATACCAGCGCGTGGCGACTCCACTGCCGGATGCCACGGATGCTGCTGGGCTGAGCCAGTACCACAAGGATTTCTACAACACACCGCAAGGCGCGGCCGATCCATTGGCCAATGTCGCCTTCTTCTCAGAGGCTATCGCAGCATGAACTGGAGCAAACTCCGTGGATGGATACAGCAGCCGACGACGCTTGTGGGTCTGGCTCTCGCGGCTGGCGCTCTTGCGGGCGTTGGCCTGGGCGAACTCTCAGAGACGCTAGGCTGCACCATCCTGACAGGCGCCATGCCGCTCCTGATCCCAGACAATACCAGCGCGCAGGCCAAGGCAGACGCTCTTGCCGTGCCGCTGGTTCATGCGCTCGCTCAGCACGCGGCCAGCGTCGCTGCCGGGGCGACCGTTGGCGCTGCGGCAGGCGCACTTGCGGAAACGGAAACCGATCAGCCGCCCACCCCATCCGATATGTTCCCGCAGACAGAGAACAAGGCAGGCTGACCCATGGCGCGCGCCTCCCTGACAGATCTGATGGCCCAGTTGGAGCGTGCGCCCCTGCCCATTCGCAGGTCCCGTGTCCACAATTCAAAAAAACACGTCCGCAATGTGGGCGCTGTGATCTCTGCGATGCGCTCCGTGGCTGGAGAAGACACGCTGGCTCCGGGCCACGACATCAGCTGGCAATCCCTCTGGGGCGGGAACGCGCCGCCATACCCCGCAGGAGGCCCTCATGACTGACGCTGCTGAACGCGAACCGATCTCCATTCCGACCGTGCAGGCGCTCTTTGAAGCGGAAGATATCGGCGATGATGAAGTGCGCGCTTCGAACCGTTGGTTCCGGGAATTTGTGTTCGCCAATCAGGGTATCACCGAAGGCGAGCGAAAGACCACGGAAGAAAAGGGCGACATTCACGCGTGGATGATCAGCCGCGGGAAATGCTCGGCCCGGATCACCGAGATCAAAGAGCGTCTTGGTCTCTGTGCCCATCTTCGCCTGGAGATGATGCTGGCGCGTGGCATGTCATTCTCTCAGATGGCGCGAATGCTCTACCCCGATATCTCGGAAGGACGGGCCCGGATGAAAGTCTCCGCCCAGTGTGCTCTGGTTCTGGAGCAGCTGACGCATGTCTACACGAGCATGCGCCTAAACAGATCTCCGCGATGAATACGGACTGTCCTCGAACTTTAGTCAGTCGGGGGCCTTCTCAGTTTTCGGTAGCATCGGCCATGCCAGTCTTTGGACATCAGGCTGATGCCAGCCGAACGAAAGAGCAGACACGCAATGTGCCCGTCCAGTTCGTGCTGCTCTCTGTTCTGACTGATGCGGAAGTCGGGCGGCAGGTGGGGTATGCCGGGACGCTGCTGGGGCAGAACGATGCAGTCCGGCAGCGGGTCGCAGCGCGGATTGAGGCAGATCGGAAGACGCTGTCAGATCACGTTGTATCTCTGAGCAAAGAGTATGAAGCCCCCTGCCCATCCGGATCAGGTCATCCGTTCGCCGGAGTGCGCGGTGCTTCGTGAGCTCATAGCGGCCGCGATCATCCTAGTGCCCCAATCCCCCGTCACAGAAACAAAGTTATATATTACAAATAGTTATGAAACTTTTTAAATGCACATCAAATTTCAAAAATAACTTCCCGCCTCAATGCAAGGAAAAAGTTACGGAATACTTTGTCTTTTAACGATTTTTTGACGATTTCTCTGATTGATCTTCCCTTCTTCTTGATCATATAAGGCGTAAATACTTTCAACAACCTGAATCGTTTGTTGCTTCTCTCCTTTTTCCCAAAGGGTATCGGCGAGCTTCAACAAATCTGAAATTTTTGAGCACATGTCAGGAAACTCGCATCATCTAAAAGTGTTAAAGCCATAAATCACAAAATGCGTTGTCATACATTGCGTCAAAAAATCGGTAACACAAAAGGATTTTGATTAAAATATGGTCAAAGTTTGACCGTGAAAAGGTTTTAAATTTATGTCGAATTTGACCAATATCATTGCACGAAATGTAAGGCGGCTTCGAATTGAACGCGACCTGACTATTGCCGTTTTCTCCACCAAGTCTTCTATAGCAGAAGATATCATCATCGAAATCGAAGCTGGCAATTATCGCCCTGATCCAGAAGAATTTCTTCGTCTTTCCGAGTCCTTAGGGGTCAAACCGTCAGATCTATTATCAGGCAATCAAGAAAACAACAGAGACATATAAACTTATTCCAGAAATATATCTCGTAAGGAACGTTGATCTGTAAAGTCTCCCCACCCTGGAGTGTCGCTCGATCAGGGTGGAGAGATGCGAGGCTTTGCATTTAGGAGCGCTAGGCCGGGATCACACTTACCGCAAAATTATTAATGTTAAAATAACGGAATTTATAGAATCTAATTTTTTTTTGAAACGGGATCGCCACCCAAAAGCAAAAACCGTCTGCTGTGACGCAGACGGTTCCGCAGATCGAACAAGATTGCTCGGACCTTCTTGCTACCACCACCACTCTTTCTAAATCATTAGCAAACAACAGAGCTATATAAGCAGACGGGCGAGAAAATTATCTAATAAAATCAATGGTTATCGCTTTTGGTTCAACCGCAAGCGCCTGCTGGACCAGCCTCTGGAAATCCTTCTGGCCAATCCGCAGATTGATCTTCCGTTCTGCCTCATGTGGGCAAACGAAAACTGGAGCCGACGCTGGGACGGATCCGATGATGACCTGCTGATTGCGCAGGATTACCGCCCCGAAGATGACGAAGCCCTCGTGGACTGCTTTGCGCGATACCTGCGGGATCCACGCTACATCCATTTTGATGGCCGACCGGTTCTCATGGTCTATCGCCCCGGGACAATCCCCGATGCTCCGGCCGCCTTCGTCAGATGGCGTTCCATGTTCCGCAACCGCCACGGACTGGACCCGCTTTTTGTCATGGGACAGGCATTTGGCGACGAAAATCCTGATCTCTTCGGGTTGGATGGTGCGATCGAGTTTCCACCTCACAAGGTAGTCTCGAACTGCAATCTGATGAATGATGAAATCAGGCTGTTTGATAACGAATTCAGTGGTCAGGTCTATGACTACGGTGAAGTCGCGGACGCAGCCCTTGCCCAGCCCAGAACACCCTTTCCACTGATCCGGACCGCAGCGCCTTCATGGGACAATGACGCGAGACGGCAGGGTAAAGGCCTTGTCCTGCATGGTTCAACGCCAGAACTTTATGAACGCTGGCTCAGCGGCCTGATCGAACAGGCCCAGTCCCGCACGTTCTTCGGAGAGCCGGTTGTCTGCATCAATGCCTGGAATGAGTGGGCTGAAGGTGCCTATCTGGAACCGGACCAGCACTTTGGCAGCGCCTATCTCAACGCAACCGCGCGCGCCTGCACCGGCAGCGGGAGAAACGGCTCGCAGTCCAAAATCCTTCTGATCGGACATGATGCATTTCCAGCAGGGGCACAACGGCTGCTCCTTGAGACCGGGCGCACCCTGAAACGCTGCTTCGGAGTTGAGGTCCAGTACCTTCTGCTCGAAGACGGAGCCCTTCTCGACGACTATCGTACCGTGGCCCCAACAGAAATCCTGGCCGCGGATTCAAACACGGCCGCAGCCCATCTGAGGCTTCTCCGCAAACAGGGTTTTCAGTCCGCGATCGTCAACAGCGCCGCAAGTTCGGCCATGGCGCCTCACCTCGCGGAAGCAGAAATCGACTTCGTATTTCTCATTCACGAACTCCCCGCCCTTCTGCAAAGCCGCAACCTTCGTGCTCCCATGGAAAAGGCCTGTTCCCTTGCACGACATTTCCTTGCGCCAGCACAAAGTGTGGCAAAAAAACTTGGCCTTGAACCATCGAAAAACCTGAAGATCCTGCCGCAGGGTCTTTACGCCACCACCCCGTTTTCCGCGCAGGCGCGACAGACAATCCGCAGGCAGATGGGGGTGGGTTCGGCTGAACAGATCGTCATCAGCGCGGGCTATGCGGATCTGCGCAAAGGATTTGATCTCTTCCTCCAGCTCTGGCGCAAGATGCGCGGCACGGTTCATTGTGCCTGGCTGGGCGATATTGACCCGTCCCTGAAGAACAGCCTGCATGTCGAACTGAAAAGTGCACTCTCCAGTGGAACATTTCACATGCCAGGCAGGGTCGAGAACGTCTCCGCCTGGCTGGCCGCTGCCGATGTATTCGTTCTGGCCTCTCGTGAAGATCCATACCCGTCAGTCGTCCTGGAAGCCTTGGCTGCAGGGCTACCCTGTGCCGCGTTCGATGAAACCGGTGGCATCCCGGACCTTCTGAAACAGATCAATGCGGAAACGGGCCAGCAAAACAGGGTCATCCCGTTTGCAGATGTCCCATCCATGGCAAATGCAGTAGACGAACTGGCAACAGGGTCCGCAGAACGATCAAACCGGGAACGACAGAAATCAGCCCGCGCCGCAGCAGAGCGTTTCAGTTTCAAACACTATACCGAGGAACTTTTGAGCCTCGCTTTGCCTGCAATACCGAAAATTTCCGTCGTCATACCCTCGCACAACTATGCGCGTTACATGAGCAGACGGCTTTCTTCGATTTTTGCCCAGACAGTCCCCGTCTTTGAAATCATCGTCCTCGACGATGCTTCGGAAGACAACAGCGTGGACGTCGCCCGTCAAACGGCAAAAGACTGGAACCGCGAGATTGTCTGCATCGAGAACACCGTGCCTTCAGGCTCGGTATTCCGACAGTGGCACAAGGCTCTCAAGATTGCGCGGGGGGAGTGGATCTGGATTGCGGAGGCCGATGATTTTTGCGAACCGAATTTTCTTGAACGCATCCTGAACGGAATCAGGAACAACCCGGCAATCGTAATGGCCTTCACCGACAGCCGGGCTGTCGATGCCGACGGCATTCCGATTTTTCCATCCTACCGCACCTATTACTCTGAAAGCGCAGGATTACTTCTTGATAATGACAGTCATTTTACGGGCGAGAGCTTTCTCCGTGGCTGCCTGTCTGAACGTAATCTGGTTCTGAATGTCAGCAGCGCGCTCTTTCGGAAAAAGCAGTTATTGACGGCCGTTACGGCCTGTCAGAAGGAACTGCAGACCCTTCGCATCGCGGGTGACTGGCGCATTTATCTTGAGCTTCTGACCCAGAAGAACGTCGAGGTCATTTATGTAGCCCAAGCGCTTAATGTTCACCGCCGGCATGCTGATTCAGCAACGCACATGCTTAATCGGCGTAATCACGTCGACGAAATCGCCTATATGCACCAGTTGCTTGCAAATCGGCTTGCTTTACCGGAAACACATGTCAACCGACAGAAGCGCTATTGCGCAATGCTGGAACAGCAGTTCGGACTGGCCACCCACAATACAGCGGGTAAAATCATTCATTCCTGATTTTCCGCACATTCATCCGCAAAAACATAAAATCCCTGGTCTATTTTGAGATCAGGAATTTCAGGCGGTGACTATGGTTGCAGGGCCCTACTCTTCCCGCTCTTATAAAACGAATTCAACGTCGAGAATACCGGGAGGAATGATCAGCCTGGTCCACGACTTGAAGCGATCATATCAAAGCGCCTTGATCGACGTAGCGAGAGCTTCGCCCGTCCGAGTGAGGAAGCGCATGATCACTTCGAACTCGGCGTCACTGTAGCCGTCCAGTTCCTGCCGCATCGTCTCCCCCAGTTCCCGATAGAGCGCGGACGCCTGTTCCGAAATCGAAATACGCGCCTTCAGCAGCACCCTGCGCTTGTCGGCTGGATCCCGTGCGCGATCGACCAGCTTCTGAGCTTCCAGCTTTTCGATCAGGCCTGAAACAGTGCCAAGTTGCAGGCCAGCTTCCTGAGCCAGGCTGGTCATTGGCAGCGGCCCAAGCAGATCGATCAGCCGCAGACACTTGAACTCCGTCGCTGTGAGGCCAAGGCGTTCGGCGACTTTCTGATGAAACAGAACAAGCCGGGCAGCAAAAAGCTGGATCGTAGGGACGTAGCGCGCAAAGCGATCGCTTGACTCTGGCGAAATAATAGTTCGATCTCCTAAGTATATTGTTAGATAATCTAAGGAGACTTCCTTCCCATGTCGATCCCCTCTTCCTGTAAGGTTCTTGTTATCGGTGGTGGCGTCGTCGGACTGACGGCAACTGCATTTCTGGCGAAACACGGCGTTGATACCGTCCTTGTCGAAAGGCGCGCCTCTCCGTCCGAGCGTTTGCGCGCCAAGTTTTTCTATCCTCGCACCATCGAACTCTATCGCTCTCTCGGCATCGAGAAAAAGATCACAACCCCACCCGGTACGTTGAGTGAGGCGGCGATCGTTCACTCTCTCACGGGAGACGAGATCAGGCGCTGGACGCTGCCCGCTATTGGTGGAAGTGCGGCTTCGCCCTGCGTTGCCTCCTCCATCAAGCAGTACGATCTGGAATGTGTTGTCCGCGACACGGCAGAGCGCCTTGGCGCACGTATCCATTTTTCTCATGCCCTGACAGCACTTGACCAGCATGAGGATGGTGCAACCGCGACGATCAAAGCTGCCGATGGCACCGAGACCCTGCTTCACGCTGATTTCGTGATCGCGTGTGACGGCGGCAGGAGCATGGTGCGCGACCTTGTGGGGATTGGGACCATAGGTTTGGGCGATCTTGTCCATTCCATGAGCATCACGATCCGCTGCGATATCCGCGAAGCACTGCGAGAACGGCCTCTGAGCTTCGCATGGGTGAGACAGCCCGATATCGCCGGTTTCATGTCCTGGAGCACGGATCTTAACTCGGTTACTCTAAGCATTGAGTATGACCCCACGAACCCTGATGATAGGGCACGCTTCACGCCCGAGAACTGCCACGCACTCGCAGCCGGATGTCTGGGATTACCGCCGCAACAGATCGAGGTCATCGACATCCATTCCTGGTGCCTTTCGTCATGGTATGCCGAGAGCTTTCGGAAGGGCCGGGTCTTTCTGGCGGGAGATGCGATTCACTCTACCCCGCCTCTCGGTGGCTTTGGCGCCAATACGGGCATCCATGACGCCCATAACCTCGCCCTCAAACTTGTTTCAGTGATCCAGCATAATGCTCCAGAATCGCTGCTCGATCTTTACGAGACAGAGCGTGCGCCCGTCGTGCAAATGGCCGTTGCCCAGGCCACGGCACGACTGGCACAGCGGTCCAATGTTCAGCTTCCGCTTGAAGCGCTTCAACCGGTTCTGGATGAAGAAATGATCAGCATGGGATATCGTTACCCGATCCTCCCTCACGTCGGGCTCATTCCCAACCCGATTGTCGTGCATCTGCAGGATCTCCATGCTGAACCGGGGACCCGCGCACCGCATATCTGGCTGCACCGAAACGGCGCGCGTTTATCCAGCCTCGACCTCTTCGGCGACACTCTGGTGCTACTGGCGGGAAACAAGGCGAACTCATGGTGCAGAGCGGCAGAGACTTCCTGTCGCCTTCACGGATTACCCGTACAGTGCCTCATGATTGGGCGTGATCTACAGGACCCGATGGGTGATTTTCCCGCTGTATATGGGATCTCCGAAACAGGAGCCGTCCTTGTCCGCACCGACGGATTTGTGATCTGGAAGGCCGTGCGAACGGAAGCATATTGCCATGGCGATTTATTAGAGATCCTCGTCTCAGCGCGTGAGACAGCCGAACGCGCCGAAACAATGCCTACTGTCATGGGATCATAAAACCAGAGTGCGGGAGACAAAAAAATCGGGCGTCTCTGAGACCTCCCTTTCAGACAACGGGGGTTGTCTGTCCTCCCTCTCCCGCAAGCCACTCAACGAAACGCGTTGAATGCGCAGCCCTGTCAGTCCCTTCGGGGACCAATGCGACATAACCGGTCCGGCGCACTCGAATGTGCGGCAATGGTGTCAGAAGATGCCTCATCGCAATGTCGATATCGAGCATTGGCAAGGGGCCGATCCCCACACCCAGCCCGTCCATCACAGCTTGCCGGGTAATGAAAAAATGATCGAACAGGGTCCGGGGGCGCCCGATGAGATGAGGCAGTTTTGCGGCCTCAAGCCAATCAATCCAGTCTCCCGGGCGTGTCTCGGTGGCCAGAAGCGTGTGCCCCTCAAGATCGGCAGGATCAAGGACTGGCCGCTGAGCGAACAAGGACGGGCTCATAATCAGCGTATCGACATCGTCCAACACGGGAGTGGGGCGGTGATGTGGCCATCCACCGACACCTGCCACACCGCGACGGATAGCGACGTCAAAGCCACCGCGCAGTTCCTCGTGTACCGTTGAGACGGTCGTCACCATAACTTCCACCGACGGACAGGCCTCATGGAAAAGGTCCAGTCTTGGGATCAGCCAACGCATGGCAAAGCTGACCGGCGCATTAACGCGCAGAATCCGGCGCGCATCAGGACGCCCGCACGCTTCGGCCGCGGCTGTCATCCGTTCAAAAGCGCCGCTGACCTCACTTGCGAAACTGCGCGCAATCGGTGTTGCGACCATTCGTCGCCCGGAGCGAGTGAAAAGCCGCTGGCCCAGCCAACTCTCCAGTAAGCCGATCTGACGGCTAACTGCACCATGAGTAAGGCCCAGTTCCGACGCAGCCTCGGTGTAGCTGCCTGTCCGGGCTGCAACTTCGAAAACACGCAGGGCATTGAGAGGAGGCAGATGGCGCATAAAACCGTGAGAAAAACTGACAAATACGGTGACAATATTCCATCTATTTTCTGGAAAGTCACACGTTTAACATGACCAGCGAAAGGATTGGTGTGTGACATGTCCATAAGCGCCACAACGGAGCTCGCAGCACGCCCAATCCCCTATGCTCAGGAACGGCGTCGCGGACTGATAGCTGCGTGCGTCGCCCACGCACTGCACGATGGCTATACAGACGGACTTTATGCTTTCCTTCCGATCTGGCAGTCGCAGTTCGGTTTGTCCTATGCCGGGCTTGCGATCGTACGTGCTCTCTATTTTGGTACGATGGGTGGTCTCCAGATCCCTGCGGATCACCTGCTAAGTGGCATTTCGCCGCGCAATGCGCTGGTCCTGTCCACGGTAATTGCCGCGACAGGCCTGGCCGTTATGGCTGTTCCGATGGGTTTTGCTGGATTGTGCTGCGGCCTTGTTCTCGCTGGCATCGGGTCAAGTATCCAGCATCCTAGGGCGTCACAACTGATTACCGAATGCTATGGCGATGCGGCACGCCGACCACTCAGCCTTTATAATTTCTCTGGCGATCTGGGAAAAGCGGTCCTGCCAGCCCTTATTGCCCTTTTACTGCCCGTCTTCGCCTGGCGTCCGATAACGGGCACACTTGCACTGCTGGGACTGGCTTTGGCCCTTGTGCTGATAAAGCTCACACCCCGACATATTGTTCCTGGCACGGCTATATCCCCACATCAGGCGCCTATTGGCGGCCGTACCGGCTTTGCATGGCTGCTGGCGATAGGGGCTTTCGATACAGCGACGCGGATGGGCTATCTCCTGTTTCTGCCCTTTCTCATCCATGGTCGTGGTGGATCGTCAGCAACAGTCGGAATTGCCCTGGCACTCCTCTTTGCCGGAGGAGCATTGGGAAAAGCGACCTGCGGATGGCTGGGCGATCATCTTGGCATCGTCAAAAGTGTCGTTGTGACGGAAACGACGACATCCCTGCTGATCATCGCTACGCTGTTTACGCCGCTGTCAGAAACACTGGCGCTTCTACCCCTGCTCGGCATTGTCCTGAACGGTACGTCCTCCGTCCTGTACGGAACAGTGCCTGAGTTGGCTCCCAGTGGAGATACGGGCCGTGCCTTTGCCGTGTTCTATACCGGAGTGATCGGCGCGGGCGGACTGGCACCGGTTGCCTATGGCATTCTCGCTGATCATGTCGGGTGTAGCACAGGTCAACTTGCAACGGCCGCGACCGCCCTGCTCATCGTACCAATGGTACTTAGACTGGGCTCCTTCCTGAAACCTGCGTGACCCTGCCCGAAGCAGGCAAAATTGATGCTGGTAAGACAGACTATTTATAGTCAGAAGGAAAAGATCATGTCAGACATTACAAAGAGTTGGACAGGTGGCTGCCACTGTGGCGCTGTACGTTTTGAAGTTAGCCTTAACAACAGCCTCAGATCAGTCCGTCGCTGTAACTGCTCTTATTGCCGAATGCGCGGTTCGATCGTCGCAATGACGGCACTCAATGGAATAGAAATTATTGAGGGCAAGGATGTTCTGACAAGCTATCGGTTCAATACAGGAACAGCCCAGCATTTCTTCTGCTCTCGTTGCGGGATACACACGCATCATCAGCGTCGCTCTGACCCAAACCGTCATGCCGTAAACGTGGCCTGTCTTGACGGAGTCAGCCCTTTTGACTTCCCGGACGTGCCCGTAACGGATGGCGCCAATCACCCGAACGATACTGGAATGCCACCGCGACTGGCCGGTATTCTGCGGTTTGAAGGGGTTTAGCCAAAAAAGTGGGTCTGGTTACGGACGAAATAGCCAGCAGCCAGACACATCGGCCGCCCTCGTGGAGCAAAAAGATATCTGTTCTTCTATTCCCACGGAGACGGGTGACCACTTTAAGTCAAAATGACAATCCCCGAGAAGAAGTCTCCTATCCTAATTTTCTTGTCCCCAGCCATTTTACTTTTTCCGGATCACGGTGATCAAAGAAACTGCTGGCTTTCTGATCAAGCGTGGCAATTGCGTTGATATCCGCCTCATCCAACGCAAAATCGAAAATTGCGAAGTTCTCAGCCATACGCTCTTTGCGCACTGACTTCGGGATAGCGACAATCCCGCGCTGATTAAGCCAGCGGAGTACGACCTGAGCGATTGTCTTACCGTGCTTTTGTGCAATTGCCTGCAGCACGGCGTTTGAAAACAATCCGTTTCGGCCCTCGGCAAAAGGCCCCCATGCTTCCGCCTGAACATCGTACCGCTTCAGGATTTCCAGCGCGTCGTCCTGTTGGTGAAAAGGATGGAGTTCAATCTGATTGATCGCGGGTGTGATCTGGTTATGCAGCACGAAATCCACCAGTCGGTCAGGATAGAAGTTGCTGACGCCGATCGCCCGAATGCGGCCCGCACGATACAGTTCTTCCATTGCGCGCCATGCCCCATAGACGTCACCGTAAGGCTGGTGGATCAGCCAGAGATCGAGATAGTCCGTCTGAAGTTTGTTCAATGAGCGTTCGAAGGCAGCCTTGGCTCCCTCATAGCTTGCATCTTCAATCCAGAGTTTTGTGGTGACGAAAAGCTCGTTCCGATTGATCCCATGGTTGCGGATCGCATGACCGACTGCTTCCTCGTTGCCATAGGACGTTGCTGTATCGAGAAGCCGATAGCCGAGATCTATGGCATCCCGAATACTGCGTTCACACTCGGCGGGGTCAGGAACCTGAAATACACCGAAGCCCAGAGACGGCATCTGGATGCCATTGTTCAGCATTACGGCAGGAGTGGTGATTGTCATGACATTCTCTCTTTGGCTGAGGCTCAGCGATTGATCAGGTTTTGATATGAAGCTGGATAACGAGCCCCTTGAAGCGGGATACTGTTGAGAGACTGTTCAATGCGGACCAGATCCTCCTGCGTCAGAATAACATCAGCTCCTCCCAGATTTTCTTCGAGGCGGGAAAGCTTGGTCGTACCCGGAATGGGAACAATCCACGGCTTCTGCGCCAGAAGCCAAGCCAGAGCGACCTGCGCAGGCGTGCAGGATTTTTCAGATGCGATGGCTTTGACAAGATCGACAAGAGCCTGATTCTCAGCGAGTGCACCGGCCTGAAAACGGGGAACGGTGCTGCGGAAATCATCCTTGGAGAACACGACTTTTGGATCCAGTTTCCCGGTCAGGAACCCTTTTCCAAGAGGCGCGAACGGGACGAAACCGATCCCCAATTCCTCAAGCAACGGTAGGATTTCTGCTTCCGGCTCGCGCCAGAACATCGAATATTCACTCTGAAGCGCAGTAAGCGGCTGTACAGCATGCGCCCGACGTATTGAGTTCGCCCCGGCTTCGGACATGCCGAAATGCTTGACTTTCCCCGCTGCGATAAGGTCTTTCACCGTTCCAGCAACATCTTCTACCGGTACGTCTGGATCGACGCGATGCTGGTAAAAGAGGTCAATTCTGTCAGTCCGCAAGCGCTTCAGAGCTTCATCCGCAACCTGTCGAATACGCTCTGGCCGACTATCCAGCCCCTGTGCTGGAACGCCGTTTACGAAACCAAACTTGGTGGCAATCACGACCTGATCACGAACCGGCTCAAGCGCCTCCCCAACGACTTCCTCATTAATGCCCGGTCCGTAAGCTTCGGCAGTATCGAAGAAAGTGACCCCACGCTCATAAGCAGCACGGATCAGAGCGACAGCATCCTTGCGGTCGGTGGCAGGGCCATAGCCATAGCTCAGTCCCATACAACCGAACCCAAGCGCTGATACTTCCAGACCACTTAGGCCCAACAGACGTCTCTGCATGTTTCTTGATCCTGCGTGTTAATCCTTGTGCATCTGCCAAGGCTTTGAATACGCACATCATAGGCTCAGGCTTATAAATCGATTAGACAAGGTAAATTTATTGGGTCTATGATTTTTAGTCATGAAACTCATGAAAAGGTCTAACTACAATGCGGCGTGAAGAACTTGGAAGTCTGGCCATGTTCATGGCAGTTGCTGATGAAGGCAGCTTCACCAAGGCCGCAGGCAAGCTTGGTATTTCACAATCTGCGCTCAGCCATTCTCTTCGGCGGCTCGAAGCCAGACTGGGCCTACGGCTCCTTACGCGCACAACCAGGAGTGTCGCACTTACGCTGGCTGGGGAACACCTTATAGAAACACTTCGCCCCGCCCTTGAGGATATTGATCAGAAGCTTGCCGCATTGACCGAGTTACGGGACCGCCCCGCTGGCACTGTTCGAATCACAACGAGTTCTCACGCGGCGTATAAAGTGCTCTGGCCAGCCATTGATCGTCTCACAGCCGAAAATCCTGACATCAACGTGGAAATCAATATCGAAGGAGGCCTCGTCGATATCGTGGCTGAGCGATACGACGCTGGAATAAGGCTTGGAGAAAGACTGGAGCAGGACATGATTGCGGTGCCAATCAGTCCACGCCTTCGGATGGCCGCCGTGGCCTCACCGTCATACCTGAGCGGAAAGACCATTCCGGAAAACCCATATGCTCTTGCACAACATAATTGCATTAATCTGCGCTTGCCGACTTCCGGTGGGTTATATGCCTGGGAGTTTGAGCGCGAAGGCAAAGAAATCCGGGTAAAAACGCAAGGACAGCTTGTGTTTAACGATATCAATCTAATCGTAGAAGCCGCGCTCACCGGGCACGGTATTGCTTTCATGCTTCAGGATCACGTCGAAGATCATATTTCTTCAGGAAAATTAGTTCGAATCCTTGAAGAGTGGTGCGATACATTCGACGGATACTATCTATATTATCCAAGCCGACGCCAACCCTCTCCAGCGTTCAGCCTTGTTCTGGACGCTTTGCGTTATCAAAAATGAATAATGCCGTTACTAAAGAGATTATAATTCCATTATTAATAAAATATATTGAAAAACAGACGTATATTACTAAATAATTAGAATTTTATTGTCGTTACTCAAAAAAATTCTTTCAGCGACTGATTTTTATATTTTGGGAACGCAAACGAAAAACCCCCACTGTCTTACGACTGTGGGGGTTTCAAGAT
>CALFLO010000126.1 GCA_937880175.1 uncultured Gluconobacter sp. | reverse complement strand
GTATGAGGCGGGGGTTCTGGTGAACTGCGCCGGGGCCTGGGGGGCGCAGGTTGCGGCCATGGCGGGGCAGACGCTTCCGCTGAAGGTTGTAGCTCCGTCCATGATGGTGACGGCGCGGACGCAGCCTTTCCTTGAGCCTGTGGTCATCGGGATCGACCGGCCGCTGTCCTTCAAGCAGAGCGCTGTTGGATCGCTGGTGATCGGCGGCGGCATTCTTGGCAAGCCCTGCGCGGATCATGACACGTCCTTTACCGTCATGGACCGGATGCCCGAGGGCGCGGCGGCCACGCTTGAGGCGTTTCCGGCGCTGGCGCATGTGCCGGTCCTGCGGACATGGACCGGGCTTGAGGGTGCGACGCCGGATGGTGTTCCCGTGATTGGTCCGGGGGAAGACACGCCGGATCTGTGGCATGTATTCGGGTTCTGCGGGCATGGGTTCCAGCTTGCGCCTGCGGTCGGCGAGGTTGTGGGGCGTTCGCTCGTTGGCGGGATGGTTGATCCGCTGCTGGCGCCGTTCAGCGGACAGCGTTTTGGCGGGGGAGCGGCGGCGTGAGCGCGCAGGCTTTCACGCTTGTCGGGTTCGGGCCGGAGGGATGGGGGCGGCTTCTGCTGCTGGCGGCGGGTCTGACGCTGATGGCGGCCCTGTGCAGCTTTGTGCTGGGCAGTCTGCTCGGGGCGGTGGGGGCGGCGCTGAAACTGTCGTCGTCACGGAGCCTGCGCTGGATCGGGACGTTTTACACGACGGTCTTTCGCGGCGTTCCGGAGATCCTCGTCGTCTATCTTTTCTATTTCGGGGGCTCGCTCGCTTTGACGCGGCTGATGCATCTGGCGGGGTTTCCGGGGTTTTTCTCCCTGCCCTCCTTCATCATCGGTGTTGTGGCGATCGGGCTGGTTTCGGGGGCCTATCAGACCGAGGCCTATCGCAGTGCCTGTCTGCGTCTGGAGCGTGGGCAGATCGAGGCGGGCAAGGCGTGTGGCATGTCCACGCCGGTTCTGCTGTGGCGTGTCATCGCGCCCCAGACCCTGCGGTTTGCGCTGCCTGCGCTGGGCAATATCTGGCAGTCCGTGCTGAAGGAGACGGCGCTTTTGTCCATCATCGGGCTGGTCGAGCTGCTCCGTCAGTCCACGATTGCGTCGGGTGCGACCCGGCAGCCGCTGCTGTTCTACGGTGTGGCGGGGCTGCTGTATCTCGTTATGGGGCAGACGACGGCGCTGGGCTTTCGGCGCGTGGAAAAGCGGCTGGCCCGCTGCTGGGAGCGGTAGGATGGACTGGGCTTTTCTGTTCGCGACCGCAAAGACGCTTCTGGCCGGTGTGCCGCTGACGCTGGAGCTGGCGGTGACGTCGCTCTGTGTAGGGTTTGTGCTGGCGGTCGGGGTTGCAGCACTTGCGGGGAGCAGGTTTGCGCCGGCGCGCTGGGTGGCGGCGCTGTATGTGATGCTCTTTCAGGGCACGCCGCTCTTGGTGCAGATTTTCATCGTCTATTACGGGTTCGGGCAGATCGGTTTTCTGCGTGCGTCCTTTCTGTGGCCCGTTCTGCAGCAGGCGTACTGGTGTGCCGTACTCGCGCTGTCTCTCAATACATCGGCCTATGGGGCGGAGATCATCCGCGGGGCCATTGCGGCGGTTCCCGCGCGGGAGATCGAGGCCGGGCGGGCCATTGGCATGTCCGGGCTGCTTCTGCGGCGGCGGATCATCTGGCCACAGGCGTTGCAGTACGGGCTGGCGAATTACGGCAACGAGGCCATCCTGCTGCTGAAGGCGACGTCACTGGCCAGCGTGATCACGCTGATGGATGTCACGGGGCTGGCTTACAGGCTGGTGTCGAAGACCTATCGTTCGGAAGAAATCTTCATGGTTGCGGGGCTGATCTATCTGGGTCTGACCTTCGTGATTGCCGCGGGCGTGCATCTGCTTGAACGCCGTCTCACCCCCTGTCGCCGGGTCTGACCCCAGACACACCGTCTTTTCCGGAGTTTTCATGGAACCGATCCAGCCCGCCTCGCCCGTCATCAGGACGGTTGGTCTGACGAAACGCTATGGCGCCCTGGATGTCCTGCGGGGTGTTGATCTGGAAGCCCGTGAGGGGGAAGTGATTTCCATTCTCGGGGCTTCGGGGTCGGGGAAATCCACGTTTCTGCGCTGTCTGAACCTGCTGGAAGTTCCTTCGGGCGGCACGCTCAATGTGCTGGGTGAGGATGTGCGCTTCCGGGTGAAGGGGGGCGGGCAGCAGATTGCGGATGCGCGGCAGGTCAACCGTCTGCGGTCCCAGATTGGCATGGTGTTCCAGAATTTCTGTCTGTGGAGTCACCGGACGGTCTTGCAGAACATCATGGAAGGTCCGGTCCATGTTCAGGGGCGCAACCGGCATGAGGTCCGCGCGGAAGCCGAACAGGCGCTGGAGCGCGTGGGGCTGCTGGAGCGGGCGGACTATTATCCGTCCCAGCTTTCCGGCGGGCAGCAGCAGCGTGCGGCGATTGCGCGCGCCATTGTCATGCGCCCGCGGGTGCTGCTGTTTGACGAGCCGACGTCCGCTCTGGATCCGGAGCTGGTTGGAGAAGTGCTGAAAGTCATGCAGGATCTGGCCGCCGAGGGCAGGACCATGCTGATTGTCACGCATGAAATGGCATTTGCGCGGGATGTCTCAAGCCGGGTGGTGTTTCTGGAGAAGGGAACGGTCCGTGTTCAGGGTAGCCCGCAGGATCTGTTCAGAGGCGGGATGGATGAGCGTTTTGACAGGTTTGTCAGCCATTTTTCGCGACAGGGCTGAGGCCCCGGCGCAGACTATCGGATAGGAGTTGAGATGAAGACGTGCCAGATTCTGGGTGTCCCGACCCAGAGCGGAACCTCCGAGCGGGGATGCATCATGGGCCCGACGGCCTTCCGCATTGCAGGGCTGCCCGAGATCCTTCAGGAGCTTGGATGGAAGGTTGCGGATGTGGGGGATGCCGTGCCTGCGGCGATGCCGGATGTCAGCCATCCCAACCCCGCCGTGCGCAATCTGGATGCGATCATCGCCTGGACGAAGAGCGTTGGCGAGCGCGCCTATGAGATGGCCAAGGCCTGTGACTTTCCGATTTTCCTCGGCGGCGATCACTCCATGTCGGCCGGAACGGTCTCGGGTGTGGCGCGTCATGCGCAGGATCTGGGGCAGCCCCAGTTCGTGCTGTGGCTGGATGCGCATACGGATCTGCATACGCTTCATACGACGACGAGCGGCAATCTGCATGGCACGCCTGTGGCGTATTTCACGGGTCAGGCGGGTTTTGAGGGCTTTCCGCCACCTGCGGCCCCTGTCGATCCGCGCAATATGTGCATGATGGGCATCCGCTCGGTCGATCAGGCCGAGAAGCGGCATGTGGCAGAGATCGGCATTACGGTTTTCGACATGCGTGCGATTGACGAGCAGGGCATCGTTGGCCCGCTGAACGGTTTTCTGGACCGTGTTCGCGCGGCCAATGGCCGGTTGCATGTCAGTCTGGATGTGGATTTCCTGGATCCGGATATCGCGCCGGCCGTGGGGACGACCGTCAATGGCGGGGCGACCTTCCGTGAGGCGCATCTCATCATGGAGATGCTGCATGACAGCGGGCTTGTGACGTCGCTGGATCTGGCGGAGCTCAATCCGTTCCTCGATGTGCGGGCCAAGACCGCCCTGCTGATGACCGATCTGGCCGCCAGTCTCTTTGGCCGCCGTGTTCTCGAACGCAAGACAAGGACCTACTGAGATGCCTTCCTTCGCCCCTGCCCCTTCCCATCTTGCTTTCGTGCCGTTCGTCTCGGTCGAGAACATGATGGCGCTGGTTCATACCATCGGGATCGAGACTTTCCTGCGCGAGCTTGCGGAGTATCTTGAGGCCGATTTCAAGCGCTGGCCGGAGTTCGACAAGACCCCGCGCGTGGCGGCGCATTCGGCCGAAGGCGTCATCGAGCTGATGCCGACGAGCGACAGCAGCCTGTACGGGTTCAAATACGTCAACGGCCATCCGAAGAACATGAAGGAAGGCCTTCAGACCGTGACGGCGTTCGGGATGCTGGCGGATGTGGCGTCCGGCTATCCGGTGCTGCTGTCGGAAATGACGCTGCTGACGGCGCTGCGCACGGCTGCGACATCGGCCATGGCGGCAAAATACCTCGCCCCCGCGAACTCGAAGACGATGGCCATTATCGGCAATGGCGCGCAGTCCGAGTTCCAGGCCATGGCGTTCCGCGAGATCGTCGGGATCAAGGCGCTGCGGCTGTATGATCTGGACCGGGCGGCTTCGGAAAAATGTGCCCGCAACCTGAGCGGACAGGGCTTCGACATCACGATCTGCGACACCAGCGAAGAGGCTGTGGACGGGGCGGACATCATCACGACCGTCACGGCCGACAAGCAGTGCGCGACGATCCTGTCCGACAACATGGTTGGCGCGGGGATTCACATCAATGCGGTGGGCGGGGACTGCCCGGGCAAGACGGAGCTTCAGCGCGATATCCTGCTGCGGTCCTCCATCTTTGCGGAATATCCGCCGCAGACGCGCATCGAAGGCGAGATCCAGCAGCTTCCCGAAGACCATCCGGTAACGGAGCTGTGGCAGGTCATCAACGGCGAGGCAAAGGGCCGCGCCAGTGAGAGCCAGATCACGCTGTTTGATTCCGTGGGTTTTGCGATCGAGGATTTCTCGGCGCTGCGCTATGTGCGCGACAGGCTGGACGCCACCGGCCTGTATGAGAAGCTCGATATGCTGGCCGACCCGGATGATCCGCGCGATCTGTTCGGGATGCTTCAGCGCTCCAAGGGCGCAGACACGCCCTGAGACAGGCTTCTGGCTGCCCCGCCTCGGGGCAGCCAGAACCGGCCTTCAGAGGCCGCCCTGTTCGACGATGAATCGGGCGATTTCAGGCACACCTTCGCCCGCGCGGATATTGGCGAAAATGAAGGGCCGCGTGCCGCGCATCTTTTTGCTGTCGCGGTCCATCACGCCCAGATCGGCCCCGACATAGGGTGCGAGATCGATCTTGTTGATGACCAGAAGGTCGCTCCGGGTAATGCCGGGGCCGCCCTTGCGGGGGATTTTGTCCCCGGCCGAGACGTCGATCACATAGATCGTCAGGTCCGCCAGTTCGGGGCTGAAGGTTGCGGCCAGATTGTCCCCGCCGCTTTCCACCAGAACCAGATCCAGCCCCTCGAAGCGTTCCGTCAGTTCGGCGATGCCCGCCAGATTGATGCTGGCGTCTTCGCGGATGGCCGTATGGGGGCAGCCGCCCGTTTCGATCCCCTTGATCCGTTCCGGCGGGAGGGAGCCCGCGCGGGTCAGGAACTCGGCGTCTTCGCGCGTGTAGATGTCGTTCGTGATGGCGGCGATGTTGTACGCGTCGCGGAACGTCCGGCACAGGGCATCCATCAGGGCTGTCTTGCCCGTCCCCACCGGTCCGCCGATGCCGACCCGCAGCGGGCCGTGTTTTGCTTTTGTCATGTTCTGAACAACCTCGTTGTCTGGGTTTCGTGATGCATGGCCGCGAGGTCGGAGCGGAAGCACGCGCCTCCGACATCGTCCAGGGTCCGGTGTTCCGTGGCAGTTACGGCGCGTGAGAGACGCGGTTCCAGCCGGGCCAGAGCGTGCAGGCCGTCCGTCTGCCCGAGCGGGACCAGACGCACCGCCGCGGAGACGAGGGCGGCGATGGTGGCGTATCCACCCGACAGCAGCGCCTGCTCCCGCGTGATGCCGCCGCGCCGGAAGACCAGCCCCTGCGCGACCGGCAGCGGCCAGCGCGTGCCGCGCAGTTCGGACGGATCGGGCGTGACCGGCCAGACGGACGCGGCCTTGAGGAAGGCTTCGCCCTGATAGACTGTTTCGTCATAGCGCTCCCGCGATGAGGCGCAGGCGCAGGCAAATTCCGCCAGAGCGCGCAGGCGGGGCATGTCAGGCGCGGCGCTCCAGGCCTCCTGAAGGATAATCAGGTCGCTGCCCGGCGCGCCGTGCTCCAGCAGGCAGCCGATCCAGTCGCAGAGTGTGGCGACATCCGTGACGTCTCCGCTTTCCACCGCCCATTCCAGACCGTGGCTGTAGGCGTATCCGCCCGTTGGAAAGGCTGGCGACACCCATGACAGGAGGCGCAGGAAGGCGGCGCCTGTCTGCGGGAGCGGGGTTTCAGTCATGCGTGTGGTGATGGTGCCCGTCCCCGTGGTGGTGCGGTTCGTGGCCGCCCGCGCGGGAGGCATAGGCCCCGCTTTCCGGGTCGAACGGGGCTTCCACCCGTTTCACATGGCCGCCCAGACCGTGGATCATGTCGGCGATGACGTGATCGTAGCGCACGAGGATGCGATGTTCGGCGATGGCGGCGGGCAGGTGACGGTTGCCCAGATGCCATGCGAGCTGAAGCAGTTGCAGGGGGCTGTGGGCCGTGACTTCCATCAGCTCTTCGGGCAGGGCTTCCACGCGGATGATGCGGCCATCCTCCAGACGCAGCCCCTCCCCGGCCTGAAGCAGGCGGGCATGTTCCAGCTCCAGCCGGATTTTCTCGCCGTTTTGCAGGGTCAGCATCATCCGGCGACGGTGCCGCCCTTCATAATCGGCGGCGAAGGTGCCGCTCGCCTCGGTTTCGGGCCAGCTTCCGGCGGGAAGGATATCCAGGATTTGGGTCATCAGAACAGGAAATACCTCTGGGCCATGGGCAGGACTTCGGCGGGCTCGCAGGTCAGGAGCACGCCATCGGCCCGCACTTCATAGGTTTCGGGATCGACTTCGATATGGGGCATGGCGTCGTTATGGATCATGCTGCGCTTGCCGATGCCGCCGCGTACGTTCGAGACGGCCGAGAGCGGCCGGCGCAGACCCAGCTTTTTGCCGATATCGTCTTCCAGCGCGGCCTGTGACACGAAGGTCAGGCTGGTATGGGTCAGCGCGCCGCCATAGCCGCCGAACATCATGCGGCCATGCACGGGCTGCGGCGTGGGGATCGAGGCGTTGGGATCGCCCATCATCGCATAGACGATGGCGCCGCCCTTGATGACCAGATCGGGTTTGACACCGAAGAAGGCGGGCTCCCACAGCACCAGATCCGCGAGCTTGCCGACTGCGATCGATCCGACTTCATGGGACAGGCCATGCGAAATGGCGGGGTTGATGGTGTATTTGGCGATATAGCGCTTCACGCGGGCATTATCCGCCGCGCCATCCCCGGCCAGAGAGCCGCGCTGGATTTTCATTTTATGGGCCGTCTGCCATGTGCGCAGCGGGACTTCGCCCACGCGGCCCATGGCCTGACTGTCCGACGACATCATCGAGAGCACGCCCATGTCATGGAAAATGTCCTCGGCGGCGATGGTCTCGCGGCGGATGCGGCTTTCGGCGAAGGCGATGTCTTCCGGCACGCGCTGGTCCAGATGATGGCAGACCATCAGCATGTCCAGATGTTCGTCCAGCGTGTTGACGGTGAACGGGCGCGTGGGGTTGGTCGAGGACGGCAGGACGTTGGGCAGGCCTGCCACGCGGATGATGTCCGGCGCATGGCCTCCGCCCGCGCCTTCCGTGTGGAACGCATGGATCGTGCGGCCCTGAAAGGCGGCGATCGTGTCTTCGACGAAGCCGCTTTCGTTCAGCGTATCGGTATGGATCATGACCTGCACGTCCATGCGGTCCGCAACGCTCAGGCAGCAGTCGATGGCCGCAGGAGTAGAGCCCCAGTCTTCATGCAGTTTGAGGCAGCAGGCCCCGGCGCGCACCATTTCCTCCAGCCCCTCCGGGCGGGAGGCATTGCCCTTGCCCGCGAACGCCAGATTGACCGGGAAGGCTTCCGCCGCCTGAAGCATCCGCGCCAGATGCCATGGGCCGGGTGTGCAGGTCGTTGCGGCCGTGCCGGTGGCGGGGCCGGTGCCGCCGCCGAGCATGGTCGTGATGCCCGATGCCAGTGCTTCCTCGATCTGCTGCGGGCAGATGAAATGGATGTGGCTGTCGATCCCGCCGGCGGTCAGGATTTTGCCCTCGCCCGCGATGATTTCCGTGCCCGGGCCGATGATGATGTCCACGCCCGGCTGGATGTCGGGGTTGCCCGCCTTGCCGATGGCCGCGATCCGTCCGTCTCGGAGTGCGATATCGGCCTTCACGATCCCCCAGTGATCGATGATGACGGCATTGGTGATGACCGTATCCGCCGCCCCCTCGGCCCGCGTGACCTGCGACTGGCCCATGCCGTCGCGGATGGTCTTGCCGCCGCCGAAGCGGACTTCCTCGCCATAGGTCGTGTAGTCGCGCTCGATCTCGACCAGAAGGGCTGTATCGGCGAGGCGCAGGCGGTCGCCGACCGTAGGGCCGAACTGTCCCGCATAGTCATGTCTGGAAAGACGCATCACTGATCCACACTCCCCATGACATCGCCCCGGAAGCCCACGACGCGCCGCAGGCCGCGCAGGGGGACGAGCGTGACTTCACGGTCCTGTCCCGGTTCAAACCGGATGGCCCCACCCGACGCGACGTCCAGACGCCAGCCTGTAGCCTGCGTGCGGTCGAATTTCAGGGCCGGATTGACCTCGGCAAAATGATAATGGCTGCCGACCTGCACCGGCCGGTCGCCAGTATTGGTCACCAGAAGTGTCTGGCGCGGCTGGCCTTCGTTGAGGACGATCTCGCCTTCGGCGGGCAGGATTTCGCCGGGAATGGCACCGGCTGCGAGGGATTCAGCGTATCGGGTCATGAACGGTCACCAGCTTTGTGCCATCGGGGAAGGTCGCTTCCACCTGCACGTCATGAATCATTTCGGCCACGCCCTGCATGACCTGGTCGCGCGTCAGAACACGGCCGCCACTGGCCATGAGTTCGGACACGCTTTTGCCGTCCCGCGCGCCTTCGACGACGTGATCGGTGATGAGGGCCACGGCTTCCGGATAATTGAGCACGACACCGCGTTCCAGCCGGCGGCGCGCGACGTTTGCCGCCATAGCCACCAGCAGCTTGTCCTTTTCCCGGGGGGTAAGTTTCATGTCCTGCTCCGTTCCGAACTCTGTGTCATGACCGCCATGTGGCCGGCATGGGGCGCCCGTCCCGCAGGACCGGCAGGATCTGTCTGATCGTCTTTTCCAGCGGCCAGCCGCCCGACGCCACCCCGCGGATGACCAGCATGCCATTCCACGCCGATGCTGCAAACTCATGCGGCGCGATGGCGTCCAGCACCGCGCGCACGGCGCCGAGATACGTTTCCGCGAGCGGTGAGACCAGAACCAGCGTGGCGACCGCGAGCTGGTCCGCGCTCATGGCTTTGCGGGCCATCAGGGCGGAGACATCGCGGCTTTCCAGCCGCACGAGGTCTTCCAGAATGAGGCGGTCGTCCCGCCGGACTGTCAGCCGGTCCCGCAGGGCCAGTGTTTGCAGGATTTCGCCCGAGCCGGTGCGGCCGAACATCCGGCTTTCAAGGAAAAGGAAACTGGACGAGGCCTCCATGTCCACCGTCATGTGTCGGCGGAGCTGGCTGCCATCGAAGAAGATCGTTCCGTGGGGCAGCCAGTCCAGTCTGGCGCGGGCCGCGATGTGGCAGGAGGTGAGGATTTCGGGCGGTGTGTCGCTGGCGCGGGCGCGGTAGATGCGTTCCGCGGCCTGCGATGTGACCAGCAGTTCCGTGTCCGGCGCGCAGGCGATCCGGCCTTCAATCCGGTCTCCGCCTGCGATGCCGCCGGAAATGTTGACGGTGACGGCTTCCAGAGACGCGCCGTTCACGCGCGGGAACAGGAGGCGGCAACATCCGCCCTGCTCCAGTTCGTCGCGGACGCTCTGCCCGTCGCGGAGTTTTGCCGTCAGGCCGAACCAGCCCCGGGCGCGCTGAAGGGCTGTCGTGGTCATGATGCAAGCTCTTCGCGGCTGGAGCGGAGCAGGAGCCATCCGAAGACGGAGGCGCAGAAGACGGCAGCGCCGATCAGTTCAAAATGATCGGATAGCAGGCTGGCGAGAGATGTGAGCGTTTCCAGCCCCGGCAGATGGTCCGCGAGGAGGTTCACCAGTTCGATCCCCGCAATCGCGAGCGCCAGCAGAACGGAGGCAGCGGTCAGGGTCAGATTCCAGTTCGCCCTGCGGCCTGCCCTTCGGTACAGACCGTGCATCAGGACGCTGTCGGCCGTGTCCAGCAGGGCCATTCCGGCAGTGAAGAGCAGCGGAAACATCATGATCTGCCAGATCGGCAGGCCATGCTGGGTCTGGACGATGGAGATGCCCAGAAGGCTGATTTCCGAAGCGGTATCGAAGCCCAGACCGAAAAGAAACCCGACCGGATAGAGATGCCAGTTGACCGACACCTGACGCAGGACCGGGGCGAGCAGTCGGGCGAGGCCTCGGGGTGGCATT
>CALFLO010000125.1 GCA_937880175.1 uncultured Gluconobacter sp. | reverse complement strand
AGGGCCACAACGCCGCCCCGCAGCTGAAGCATCAGCGGTGCGCGGTCCGGCATGGCTGCAATATCGCCTTCCATGCCCGGGACCACGGCCATGTCGACTTCACGTTCGACAAGGCGCTTTTCCGGGCTGACGATCTCGATGCGAAGCGGCATCGGATCAGGCCTCCTGCTTCATCTTCTCGGCCTTCGCAACGGCCTCGTCGATATCACCGACCATGTAGAAGGCGCCTTCCGGCAGGTGATCGTACTCGCCGGCCACGACAGCCTTGAAGGAACGGATCGTATCTTCCAGCGACACCAGCTTGCCCGGGGCACCCGTGAAGACTTCTGCCACATGGAACGGCTGGGACAGGAAGCGCTGGATGCGACGCGCGCGGCCAACGATCTTCTTGTCGTCTTCTGACAGCTCGTCCATGCCGAGAATGGCGATGATGTCCTGCAGACCCTTGTAGGTCTGGAGCGTCTGCTGAACCTGACGGGCCACCTGATAGTGCTCTTCACCAACGATCTTCGGATCGAGCGAACGGGACGTGGAATCCAGCGGATCAACAGCCGGATAGATGCCCATTTCCGCAATCGAACGGTTCAGAACCGTCGTTGCATCAAGATGTGCGAAGGTCGCGGCCGGAGCCGGATCGGTCAGATCGTCAGCCGGGACGTACACGGCCTGAACGGATGTGATGGAGCCCTTCTTCGTGGAGGTGATACGCTCCTGCAGGGCACCCATTTCGGTAGCCAGCGTCGGCTGGTAACCAACTGCGGACGGGATACGGCCCAGAAGTGCGGAGACTTCGGAACCGGCCTGCGTGAAGCGGAAGATGTTGTCCACGAAGAATAGGACGTCCTGGCCTTCTTCGTCACGGAAATATTCGGCAAGCGACAGACCCGTCAGGGCCACGCGCGAACGGGCTCCTGGCGGCTCGTTCATCTGACCGTAGACCAGCGCAACCTTGGAACCCTCGGTCGAACCGTCTTCAGCGATCTTGATGACGCCTGCGTCCTGCATTTCGAAATACAGGTCGTTACCTTCACGGGTACGCTCACCCACACCAGCGAAGACGGACACGCCGCCATGCGCCTTGGCAATGTTGTTGATGAGTTCCTGAATGATGACCGTCTTGCCGACGCCAGCGCCACCGAACAGACCGATCTTACCACCCTTGAGGTACGGGCAGAGCAGATCGACAACCTTGATGCCGGTTACGAGGATTTCGGACGCAGCAGCCTGCTCTTCAAAAGACGGAGCCGGACGGTGAATCGGGAAGCGCAGCTCGCTGTGGATCGGACCACGCTCGTCGATGGGCTCGCCCACGACGTTCAGGATACGACCGAGCGTGCCGGGACCAACCGGAACCATGATCTGCTTGCCCGTGTCACGGACTTCAGTGCCGCGGACCAGACCGTCGGTCGTGTCCATGGCAATGCAGCGGACCTGACGCTCACCGATTTCCTGGGCCACTTCCAGAACAAGCGTGTGATCGCCGTTCTGAACGTGCAGGGCGTTCAGGATGAAGGGAAGATCGCCTTCGAACTGCACGTCCACGACCGGTCCGCGCACCTGGGTGACACGGCCGACCACGTTGTTGGCAGCTCCGGCAGAAGGGGTAAGGGTTTCAGACATCAAATTCGTCTCCTGCGTGATCTCAAACGGCTTCTGCGCCGGAGATGATTTCGATCAGATCGTTGGTGATGTTGGCCTGACGCGTGCGGTTGTACTTCTGCGACAGACGATCGATGGCCTTGCTGGCGTTGCGGCTGGCATTGTCCATCGCGGTCATCCGCGCACCCTGCTCTCCTGCAGCGCTTTCCAGCATGGCCGAGAAAATCTGGACCTGCAGGTTTCGCGGCAGAAGCTGCGTCAGGAGTGTTGCCTCATCGGGCTCGAATTCGTACTGCGCCGTGTCAGCATCAGGTGCGGCATTGTCGTTCTCGGGAACCGAGAGCGGAACCAGAGGCGCCTGCACCGGGACCTGCGTCATGGCGTTGAGGAAGCGGTTATAGACCAGCGTGCAGCGGTCGATCTCGCCCGCATCCAGCATGGCCGCGATCCGGCTTCCGATATCGGTCGCCTTGTCGAAACCCACATCCTTGCCGTCACTGCCTGACAGACGATCGGTGATCATCCCCGGATAGTAACGTACAAGAATGTCCGCTCCCTTGCGGCCAACCGGCAGGATGCGAACCGTCTTGCCCTCGGAGACAAGCATATCGACCAGCTGACGGGCACTGCGGACGATGTTGGCGTTGAAACCGCCAGCAAGGCCACGGTCAGAGGTCAGCACCACCACGAGATGGGTCTGGTCCTTGCCCGTTCCCGCCAGAAGACGCGGCAGACTGGCTGCGTCCTCACCACGGGTCGCCGTCGCCAGCTCCGCCATCATGCGACGCATGGCGTCAGCATAGGGGCGGGCCGCTTCGGCCTGCATCTGGGCGCGCCGCAGCTTTGACGCTGCGACCATTTTCATCGCGTTCGTAATCTTGCGCGTCGATTTGACGCCCGTGATCCGTCCACGCAGTTCCTTCAGCGAAGCCATGGGCTATCCTCAGGCCGAAAAGCGCTTGCCGAATGCTTCGAGCAGCTCCTTGAGCTTGCCTTCCGTCTCCGGCTTGATCTGGCGGTCATTGCGAATGGCCGTCAGGATATCAGAGCCCGCACCGCGCAGCTCGGACAGGAGAGCGGCTTCATAGGCCACAACCTTGTCCACGGCGATCGGATCAACGTAGCCACGCGTACCGGCGTAAAGAACAACAACCTGCTCTTCGACGGGCAGCGGGGACGTCTCAGGCTGCTTGAGCAGCTCAACCAGACGGGCACCACGATCCAGCTGCTTGCGGGTTGCGGCATCCAGATCGGAAGCAAACTGCGAGAACGCAGCCATTTCGCGATACTGGGCCAGCTCCAGCTTGATCTTGCCTGCGACCTGCTTCATCGCCTTGATCTGAGCTGCGGAACCCACGCGGGACACCGAACCACCGACGTTCACAGCCGGGCGGATACCCTTGTAGAACAGATCCGTCTCAAGGAAGATCTGGCCGTCGGTGATGGAGATCACGTTGGTCGGGATGTAGGCTGCCGTATCGCCAGCCTGCGTCTCGATGACCGGCAGGGCCGTCAGGGAGCCGCCGCCATTGGCGTCGGACATCTTGGCAGCACGCTCCAGCAGACGGGAGTGCAGATAGAACACGTCACCCGGAAATGCTTCACGAGCCGGCGGACGACGCAGCAGCAGGGACATCTGACGATAGGCCACAGCCTGCTTGGACAGATCGTCGTAGCAGACAAGAGCGTGCATGCCGTTGTCGCGGAAATACTCACCCATGGCGCAGGCCGTGTACGGTGCGAGATACTGCATCGGAGCAGCATCGGACGCCGTAGCAGCAACAACGATGGAGTATTCCATCGCGCCATGCTCGGTCAGCGTGCGCACCAGGTTTGCAACGGTAGAGCGCTTCTGGCCGATGGCGACATAGATGCAATACAGGGACTTCTTCGGGTCGCCTTCGGCATTGACCGGCTTCTGGGCGACAATGGTGTCGATCAGGATTGCGGTCTTGCCCGTCTGGCGGTCACCGATGATCAGCTCACGCTGGCCACGTCCGATGGGGACGAGGGCATCAATGGCCTTGATGCCGGTCTGCATCGGCTCGCTGACCGACTGGCGCGGCATGATGCCCGGAGCCTTCACTTCGGCACGACGGTATTCGACGTCCGTCAGCGGGCCACGGCCGTCGATCGGGTTACCCAGACCGTCAACCACGCGTCCCAGCAGGCCCTTGCCAACGGGAACTTCAACCACGGACTTCGTGCGCAGGACGGTGTCGCCCTCGCGGATACCATCGCCGTCGCCGAACAGAACCACACCGACATTGTCGGCTTCGAGGTTCAGCGCCATACCCTTGAGGCCAGTTCCTTCGAACTCGACCATCTCACCGGCCATGACATTGTTCAGGCCGTAGACGCGGGCGATGCCGTCGCCGATGGACAGGACCGTGCCTGTCTCGGAAACGGTCTCGACCTGGTCGAACGACGCGATCTGCTGCTTGAGGATGTCCGAAATCTCAGCGGGACGGATATCCATCACGCGGCTCCCTTCATGGCGTTCTGCAGGCGGGTCAGGCGCCCGGCGATCGAAGTATCAAACAGTGTGGAACCGATCCGTACGGTCATGCCACCAAGCAGGGCGGCGTCCGTACGTTCGGTCATGGACACGCGACTGTAACCGGCTTCGGCCAGACGGGCCTGAAGCTGGGTGCGCTGCGTGTCTGTCAGAGGCTGTGCGGAGCGGACTTCAGCGACGACTTCACCACGAAGGGCGGCATCAAGCGCCAGAACACCGTCCAGAATGGATGCAAGATCGGGCAGACGACGGTTATCGGCAATGACACCGACGAAGCGGCGCAGAGCGTCTCCAAAACCGAGCTTGGACATCAGCACATTCGAAACCGTCCGGCCCTGGCGGATATCCATCCGGGCGTCAGCCAGGAATTTCCGCAGGTCGTCGCTTTCCGCAATGGCGGCACGCAGCGCCTTTACTTCACCCAGAACATCGGAAAGATTTCCCTGCTCCGAAGCGAGGTCATAAAGCGCACGGGCATAGCGCTGGGCCAAGCCCCCTGTGTGTCCAACCTGCGGCACCTGTGTCACCGTCACACGCGTGTTCCGTCTCACTAAATCCGCCGCAGACTGCGGCCGGAGCCGGCTTATCCGGCTCCTTGCATCAAAACTGTCCGGACCGGGCATACACGTTCCTGCGCAGGATTCGTCTGAAACCCGGTCCTCCACTTGGCGCCGCCTCTAGCACGCTGTCCCGCCCCTGCGCAACCGAGAGGATACGCAAATCACCCCCACACCCACCCATTATCGGGGTCGGGGTTTGCGTTTTCCTCTGCCGGACTGGCATGACGGGTATTCCACCGTGATTTTTCGGGAGATCATCCTCCCAGTCCATCACAGTGCTCCTGCTCTTCCCGCAGACAACCTTGGAGACCCGATGTTCATCCAGAAGCGCCTCTTTCTCCTGCTGGGCGCCCTGTCCGTCCCCGCACTGACCACAACGGCCCACGCCACCCCCATTGAGGACAAGCCGTCCTTCCCGACCATTTCCTACTGGGACAACTGGACCGATCCGCAGGGCGTCACACATCTGACCAAATGCAAGATGTCGACGTTCCATGAAGATTCGATTGCGTCGGACGGGGACAAGATCCTGCTCAGCAGCCCCCATGACGGGCCGGCAACAGTGACGATGCGCGTACAGCCCCCTCACTGGAAAGGCGGATGGAACGAGAGTCATCAGGTCCAGTGGATCGTGCCGCTGTCGGGGATCTATTTCGTCAAGGCGATGGACGGAACCAGCGTGGAGCTCAATCCAGGCGACATCCTGCTCAGCGAAGACGTGGCACCGGCCGCGCATGGGTCAGATCCGAGAGGCCATCTGTCAGGCAATGTCGGAGACGCCGCCGTGGCGCTGCAGATCCTCCAGTTCGGAGAAGCCACACCATCGCACATACCCTGCCAGTGGCAGTGACCGTTCAGCGCTGATTTTTTGGGAGATTCTGGAGCGGGCGAAGGGAATCGAACCCTCCTAAGAAGCTTGGAAGGCTACTGCATTACCACTATGCTACGCCCGCTCAGATGGGAGTGTCCTTACTCCAACTGTTCCTGCGCCCGCAAGAGGGGAAAATCCAAAATGGAAATTCCACAACAAAGATGTTTGGGGCACTTGACTTTTACTCCTGAACATTCTCTTTTGCGGCCACTGTCGTTGGCATGACACCTCAAAATGTCTTGCCCGATGATAGGGGTGTAGCTCAATTGGCTAGAGCGCCGGTCTCCAAAACCGGAGGTTGAGAGTTCGAGACCCTCCACCCCTGCCACTCCTTCTCGCCGGATGTCCTTCCCGACACCGGGAGCGGGTTTTTCACTTGATTCGAGGACGATGGTGTCGGTCAGTACCCCGAAAGACGAGTCGCGGAAAACGGCGCCTCAAAAGAGCGGATCCGGCTTCAATCTGGTGGCTTACGTCCGTGACGTTCGCGCCGAAGCGAAGCGCGTCACGTGGCCGACCCGTCGCAACACCCTGATCACGTCAGGTGCCGTGCTGGTCATGGTTACCGTGACCTGCATCTTCTTCTTCATCGTGGACCAGGTAATCGGCCTCGGCGTCCGCGAACTTTTTGGCGTTGGAGGCTAGGTTCGCACCATGGCGAAGCGTTGGTACGTTGTGCACGTCTATTCCGGATTCGAGAAAAAAATCGCGAGTCACATTCAGGAACAGGCTGCGCAGAAGGGCCTTTCCGACCATTTCGAACAGATTCTTGTTCCTTCCGAAGACATCACGGAAATGCGCCGCGGCCGTAAGGTCAATGCAGAGCGCAAGTTCTTTCCGGGTTATGTCCTCGTCAAGATGGAACTGACGGACGAGGCGTGGCATCTCGTCAAGGATACACCCAAGGTCACGGGCTTCCTTGGAACCCGCAACCGTCCGACCCCTATTACGGCAGCCGAAGCCGACCGGATCATGAAGCAGGCTCAGGAAGGCGTTGAGCGTCCGCGTTCCAGCCTCTCCTTCGAGATCGGCGAGCAGGTCCGCGTGGCCGATGGCCCGTTCACGTCCTTTACCGGCATGATCGAGGATGTCGACGAGGAGCGCCAGCGCCTCAAGGTCAGCGTCTCCATTTTCGGCCGCTCTACGCCCGTCGATCTGGACTTCACGCAGGTCGAAAAGCTCTAAGCCTTTTCGCAGGCTACTCTTCAAACAAAAAAGGCTCCCTTTCCGGGAGCCTTTTTTGTTCATGGCTTCTGACGCCTCTCAGTCATTCACAGGAGGCGGCAGGACACGCAGTTTTGCGGCAGCCTGATCGGCGATACCCGCAATGCCCTGGCTGAGAGCGGCTGTCAGCGTGGCCATGTCTGACGCCACGGGTTCTGCCGACTGCCAGACCACAGGCCAGGTCATGACGGGCCCGATCATCCTGCCGGCTGGATGAACGGACAGCATTCCCGTCACAAGCGCATGTCCAGCCGAATCGGCCTCAAAATTACGGATGGTCAGCTCCACATAGGCTTCGGGTGTGGTCGTAACCGCATCATCCTGCGCAAACACGGTCGTCCCCGGCAGGCGCTGGGCCAGATCGGTCACCAGCGTATGACCCAGCATGTCCGGGAGGGCCTCACTCCAGCTGCTGCCTGTCTCCAGTTTGAGCTGATAGTCCTTGCTGGCCTTCACGATCGTATCCCGATCCAGGCGCGCGCTGACGACGGGCGTGCGGACTTCGACCACCACAGGTCCGCCAGCCTGTGACACACCCGGCAAGGGCGCCAGCGTGTAGAGTTTCGGATCACTGCTGCAGGCCGAAAGCAGGCCTGTCAGCCCCAGAGCCCCCACCAGGGACAGAAGACGAAGGCGGGACGTCGAAGACTGTGTCATGGCTCAGTTCCTGCGGCCGGTGATGAGTGCGGAAGGATGGTGATCCAGATAATCCGTGAGGAACCGCAGGGAGCGGGACATCTGGGTCAACTGGGTGATCATGTTCTGAAGGCTGCGATGGAAATCCGTATCGCCGCCATAGGCCCCGAGAACCGACTGGGCATTGCTCAGCGTCCCCTGCAGGCTCTTCATCAGGAGCGGCAGGTTCTGGTTGGCGGTTTTCGTCAGCCTGTTCAGGTTCTGAAGCGAATCGCGCAGGGCTGCGAGAGACTGCGTGACTTCAGGACTGTTCAGACGGCCATCCGCATGCGCCAGAAGATCGTTCACATGACCGCCGATTTCGGTCAGCGGCATCGCAGCGATTTTGTCGGTGATGGTGGAGACGGATTCCATAATCCCGTCCATTCCGCCCGCCTGACTTGGAAGAACGGCAACGTCGCCCTCATAGGTCAGCGTCGTGGCCGGGGCGCTCTTGACGAATTGCAGGGCAATCATGGATTCGCCGGTCAGGAAACTGGCACTCTGCACCGAGGCGCGCATGCCTTCAGCCACAAAGGCCTGAAGATAGGTCTCGACAGGCGGCTCCTTGCTGTTCTCGATCCGGTCATCCCAGTTCGACAGCATGCGCTCGGGCTCAAGTTCCATATCCACGCGGACACGTGGGAGTTTCGTTGGGCCTTCAAGCAAAAGACGCACATCCGTGACCGTGCCGATCTGCAGGCCGAACATGGTGACCTGACTGCCGTTCGTGAGGCCTTTGACCGACGAGTTGATGTAGGTCACGACGCGCAGGCGCTTGTGATAGCGCGCGTTGTCGGCATCGGCCTCACTGGCATAGAGCTTGAAGACCGAATTGGGCGGGGCGTCGGGCAGGTCGATATTGCGGCGGCGCTCCGGCAGGCCGAAGGCAATACCGCCCGAGAACAGGGCCTGAAGCGATTTGAGCTGGACCTTCAGGCCACCGGCCCCGAGACCGACCTGAACACCCGAGACGTTCCAGAAACGGCTGTCCGTGCGCAGATAGTGGTCGTAGGGCGCTTTGACGAAGGCCTGAATGACAATCGGCCCCGCGCCACCCGGCGGCATCGTATAGCCGAGCACTTCGCCCACCTGAAGATCACGGAAGAAGACAGGCGACCCCGGGCCAAGTGATCCCAGCGACGGAGAGACCAGCCAGAACGTCTCGCCCGGCTGATCGGAGCGCACACCCGGCGGCGATTCCAGGCCCTTGAAGGATTTCTGGTAATGGCCGTCATCGGTTCCCGGATCCAGTGCGATATAGGCCCCGGAAAACAACGTATCGAGACCCGTGATGCTGGCACCGTTGATCCGCGGACGCACCACCCAGAAACGGGTGTGATCCGTCAGGATATGGGCGCTGTTGGCGTTCATCTGCACCGTGACGTCGACATGTTTCATGTCCTCGCTCAGGGTGATGTCCTGAACCGTCCCAAGCGTCACGGCCTTGTTCTTGACCTGCGTCTGCCCTGTGGTGAGGCCATCCGCAGTTTCGAACGTGATGGTAATTTCGGGACCGCGTGTGGCGAAATGCTCCCACGCCAGCCATCCGGCGATGAGAATGGCCACCACCGGAATCAGCAGAATGAGGGAGAAGCGGGTGCGGCGCACCGGGGCTTCCTTCGGCGAGACCGGCTGCTCCCCCCGGTTGTTTCGGGAATCGCTCACGCGCGTCCAGGCTCCATATCGTTAGGGTCAGAAGAAGGCAGATGCGGAACAGGGTCTGGGGGAGAGGCTGTCTCCGGGAGGCCTGTATCCGCTGCGGAGCCTGCAACCGCCCCATTGAGGCCGGCTGCATCCCACATGCCACGGGGATCGAAAAGCTCTGCCGCGAAAATGGTCAGGATCACGACCAGCGCAAAGCAGACCATCCCCGGATCGGCCGTGACATTGGCCAGAAAGCCGAAATGCACAACGGCGACGAGGATGGAAATCATGAAGACGTCGATCATGGACCAGCGGCCGATGATTACGACGAGACGATAGAGTTTCGCCAGATGCCGAAGTTGCCAGCGGGCACCGAGGCGTGTGCTGATGATCATGATCGTCAGGGCGACGATCTTGAGAACAGGCACGGTGATGCTGGCGAACAGGACCAGAAGGGACAGCGGAATCATTCCTGCCTGCCACAGTTCAATCACGCCGCTGATGATGGTGCTGGGCGCTCCATGGCCGACCTTGGTGTAGGTCATGACCGGCAGCAGGTTGGCCGGCAGATAGAAGACGACGCCGGCAATGAGAAGACAGGTCGCCGAAGAAAGGCTCTGCGGCTTGCGGCGACGCAGAATCTGCCCGCAGCGGGGGCAGTCTCCCATATCCCGCTCCTGCGGCACGGCATGATCGAATGCCAGAACCAGATCGCAGGCATGGCAGGACAGCATGTTCTCCACAGGGGGAATGACACCGTTGCGGGCGTCCAGATGGGCGACATCCAGCAGATGGCCCTGATGATCGTCGAGTTTGGGGCGGATGTCGCGACTGCGCCAGATCTGCTCGGCGTCGAAAGTCGAGTCCACGGCAGCCATGCTCAGCATCAACCCACCCAGAAGATAGACGCCGGGCTGAAGGGTAACGAGGGCAAGATCCACGAGCTTGGTGTAGGCCACGAGGACGCCAAGGACATAGACCTCCACCATCGACCAGCCACGCAGGCGGTCGTACCAGGTGAGGAGACGCGGGGTCCAGTCAGGCATCTGGGGCCGGGATGCGCCGAACAGGATGGCAGCCATCAGACCGATGATGACGCCAGGCATAAGGATCGTCACCAGCGCGACGAGAACACCGATCGCGCCGTAACCCTGATGGCCAAGTTCAATCGGCCCACTCATCAGCGAGACTGTGTTTTCGCGTCCGTAGACGTTCAGCGTCATGAGAGGGCTGATGAGGAGGGTGGCGTAAAGCGCGGCCGAGGTCAGGCAGAAAGCGGCGGGAGCCCCGATCAGGGACGTCTTGCGCCGGCGGGTAAGCTGGCAGCCGCACCGCAGACATTCGGCAAGATGACCGGGTTTCAGACGCGGGACATGCTGAAAAAGGCCGCAGGTCGGGCATTCGCGCAGCCCTTCCACCGCGTGAATGGATGCGTGGGGCTCCTGACTGCGGGAAAAGCTGACGGCGTTGCGCCACAGTCGTTTATGAAAACGGTCAGACATTTGGCTCCTAACCTAACGCAGGGAGCCGTCTTTTGACAGTCCGCCCGCCCTGGGCCGTCCTCTGCATCGGGATATCGGTACTCACCGTAGTCCCATCACAGACGGATTGCCCAGAGGAAGCCTGTTTTATCGGCAATATTTTGAAAAATCGTGAAGATCCGGCAGGACTGGCCTGAATCGCCCAAACGCATCCCCGGCAGAACGGGAAACAGCGTTTCGGATCCGGATTTTCGGAAGACCTTGATGGTGCCGGTGAAGAGATTCGAACTCCCGACCCCATCATTACGAATGACGTGCTCTACCAGCTGAGCTACACCGGCGCATCCATCAAGGTGGCCGCGTTCTAACCGAGCCCTCCGGGGTTGGCAAGCCGGAAAATGCACAAACCGCGTCGAGACTTCAGTAGCCGCGCCCGGTATCGATGACTCCACTCATGGGTTCACCCGCTTCATAACGCCGCAGATTGGCAAGAACGGCTTCCGCGGCAGTGTCGGACTGGGCGGCGGAGGCGATGTGCGGTGTCAGGAAAATGCGCGGATGATCCCAGAACGGATGTTCGGGCGGCAGCGGCTCGGGCATGGCAACATCAAGAACAGCCTGTGACAGCTGGCCGCTATCGAGTGCCGGGATCAGATCTTCCTGCACCAGATGGCCACCACGGCCGCAGTTGATGAGACAGGCGCCTTTGGGCAGTTTTTCGAACAGGCTGCTATTGAGGATGCCTCGGGTCGCATCTGTCAGAGGGACGAGACAAACCAGAATGTCGGTTTCCGCCAGAAAAGCATCCAGCTCCCCTGCCCCGGCGAAAGATTTTACGCCCGGAACCTCCCGGCGACTGCGGCTCCAGCCCCGGCAGTCGTATCCGAAGGAGACAAGCTTCTCCAGAACGGGACTGCCCAGCTCTCCCATACCCATGAGACCGACGCGGTAGAGTTTCGCCGGGCGGTTGTGCGAGCCGTCCCAGACATGTTCGCGCTGCTGACGGGCATAGCGGAACATGTCGCGGTGGAAGGACAGCACCGCCCACAGGACATATTCGATCATGCCCTCCACCAGACTGCTCTCCACCATGCGGATGATTTTCACGCCCGGCGGCACATTGGCGAGATTGAGCTGATCGATCCCCGCCCCCAGCGAGAACAGGATCTCAAGATTGGGAAAAAGCGTGGCGAGATCGTCCGGCGTCTTCCAGGCCGCGAGATAGCGGACATCCTCTTTCGGACCGGTTTCCGGCCAGACATGAAACGGAATGTCGGGACGCGCCTGCGCGAACTTCTCGCTCCAGACCCTCGCGCGTTCGGGCGTGTGATGGAAGACGATCGACATTCTGCGTGCTCTCCAGCCGGAAATATATGCTGGAGATGCTCGCGCCGTGCGCCGTTCGGATCAACCCTGCACACCTGTTTGTGTAGGACACGGCGCTCGGGAACGCAGGCCGGGTTGAGACGTAGAGGGGGCTGGATCTCTTGCAGGAGGGCAAAACCATGCCTCGTGGAGACAAGCCAGCCTATACGGACAAGCAGAAACGCCAGGCCGAACATATCGAAGAGAGCTACGAAAAGCGTGGCGTCTCCGAGAAGGAGGCCGAGCGCCGGGCCTGGGCCACCGTCAACAAGGAAGACGGCGGCGGGAAGAAAAGCGGTTCAGGCCGGAAAAACCATCCGAAAAAATGAGGCTTCCGGCCCGAAGATCACTCAGGCAGCGTCCCACGCGACGCGGGCGGCATCCACGCCTGCGCCACGATTGAGCGTCACGCCTTCGCTGGCCAGCACGGAATCGAGAGCGGCGAGCGTGAGCAGAACCTTGTCCTTGCGGGCATTGATTCCCATCGCCCCGATGCGCCAGATCTTGCCGGTCAGCGGGCCAAAGGACGAGACGATCTCGATCCCGAAATCATCGCGCATGAGCTGACGGATGCGGGCATTGTCCACGCCTTCCGGAACCCAGACGCCGGTCACATTGCTCATGCGGGTGGTGTCATCGCCGTAAACTTTCAGGCCCATCGCCCGCAGGCCAGCGACCATCGCGCGCCCAGCCCTTACATGACGCGCAACACGGGCTTCCACGCCTTCTTCGACAACCAGACGCGCCGTTTCACGCGCGGCGTAGAGCATGGAGGTGGCTTCGGTGTGATGGTTCATCCGTGCCGGGGACCAGTAGTTCATCAGCATCGCCAGATCGAAATAGTTCGACTGGATGACCGGGCCGTCGCCCTGCGCCTGCCCGGTCGCAATTCCGGCTTCGTCATGGCGGCGCTTGAGAATCGCGGCGACAGCGCGATCGGACAGCGTGATGGGGGCGGAGCCCGGCGGCCCGTTCAGGCACTTCTGAAGCCCGGCCGTGGCAACGTCGATGTTCCAGGCATCGGTCTCGAACGTCATGCCGCCGAGGGTGGCGGTGGCGTCCACATAGAACAGCACGTCATGTTTGCGGCAGATGCGGCCGATCTCTTCGAGCGGCTGGGCCGTGGTGGTCGACGTATCGCCATGGACACAGGCAACCAGACCGGGTTTGTGCGCGATGATGGCGGCTTCGATGAGCGCCGGATCGACGACCTGCCCCCAGTCCACGTCCACCGTGCAGGGGATACCACCGCAGCGATGAACGATTTCCGTCAGCAGCAGGCCAAAGCGACCGAAGCGCGGGATGACGACCTTCATACCGGGCGAGACCAGCGACACCAGAGCGGCCTCAATCGCGGAACGGGCTGAGCCGTTCACCAGCAGCGTCCAGTGGTTCTTCGTGCGGAAGACCTCACGGTACAGGGCCATGACCTCATCCATATAAGCGGTCATTTCCGGGTCCATCTGGCCGATCACGTCATAGGACATGGCACGCAGGATGCGCGGATGGACGTTGGTCGGCCCCGCCCCCATCAGCAGGCGGGACGGCGGATCAAGCTGGGCGAATGTTGCGGGCTGACTCATGACTGGAACTCCTTGACGAAAGCAAGCAGGGCACGATGGGCGAGATCAACGTCTCCCACGCGGACGGTTTCATCGGGGTGGTGGCTAAGGCCGCCGGGACTGCGGATGAAGAGCATCCCCATCGGGCAAAGATCGACCATGGCCATGGCGTCGTGTCCCGCGCCACTCAGAAGACGCTGGGCCGGACGGCCGGTGACGCTCGTGACAGCCCGCGCCAGACCGTCCACCAGTTCAGGCGCACAGGCGGCAGCAGGCAGATACTGGGGCGTATCGAATGTGATGCCGACGCCACGCCGCGCCGCGATAGCCCGCAGATCCGTGCGGATCGCCTCGGCCATGGCATCGCGGGCTTCATTGGTTTCAGCCCGCATATCCAGCGAGAAGCAGACTTCGCCGGGAATGACATTCGACGTGTTCGGGGTAACGTCGATCTGACCCACAGTGGCAACCTGCGTGGCGCCGCCTGACGCGCCGCTGCGTTCAACCGCGAGGATCATTTCAGCAGCAGCCGTCAGGGCATCCTGACGCATGGTCATGGGAGTCGTGCCCGCATGGTCAGACTGGCCGGTGACGGTCACGCGCTGACGGGTCTGGGCAGCGATGGCCGTGACGACGCCGATCTCGCCATCCGCACTCTCGATGGCAGGTCCCTGCTCGATATGGGGTTCGATATAGGCGATCAGTTCATCCGGACGACGGGCAGCTTCGCTCAGACGGGCGGGATCGAGACCATAGCGGTTCATGGCTTCAGCCATGGTTATGCCGGACACATCCATCATGCCATCAGGGATGGAGTCGATCAGACCGGCCATGGCGCGGGAGCAGATCATGGGGGCGGCGAAACGCGACCCCTCTTCGTCTCCGAACCCCATGACTTCAATGGCAAATGGCAGGCGCATGCCCTCTTCATTCAGGGCGGAAACAAGTTCGATCCCCAGCATGACACCCAGATTGCCGTCGAAGGCTCCGCCGTTGCGGACAGTATCAAGATGGGAGCCGATCATCAGGGCCGGAGCGCCGGGCGTGAGACCTTCGTAACGTCCGATGAGGCTTCCGGCGGCATCGCTGCGGATGGTCAGACCAGCCTCTTCCATCCATTGCCCGACCTGTGTGAGGGTACGCTGATAGGCAGGACCGAGCCAGAAACGGAACAGACTGCCCGGTGTTTCGCTGAAGGGAACATCCGCGAGGATACGACACCGCTCTACGGCGCGGGCTCCGTGGGCTGTCATGGGGGCTCCTGTCCGGCGGGATGTGTTAAGGAAGGGAAACTTTGCGCTCATAACGGAGGCAGATCAAGTTGACCTGCCAATAAATATGGTCACACATATTGGCATGAAAGATCAGATGCATCTCGATCCGTTCCATCTGCAATCCTTTCTCGCGGTTGCGGAGACGCTGCATTTCACGTCTGCCGCACAGAGCCAGGGGGTGAGCCAGTCCACCATCAGCCAGCATGTCAGCCGGCTGGAGGAGCAGCTTGGCACGCGCCTTCTGGCCCGGAGCACCAAGAGCGTGCGGCTGACCGAGGACGGCATGGCGCTCATCGGTCTGGCCCGGCACCTTCTGCAATGCGAGGACAACATCCTCTCCCGTTTCCGGCAGGAGACACCACGCGGAACGATCCGTTTGGGTGTTACGGAGGATCTGCTTCTGACGCGGTTTCCCGAAATTCTGGGGACGTTCCGCGCCTCACATCCCCTGCTCCAGATCACGATGACCGTCGGGCTGTCAGCCTCTCTGGCCCGGCTGCTGGATCAGGGAGAACTGGATGTGTGGTGCGGAATGCGACGCACGACAGAGACGCGCGGCCAGAAGCTCTGGACCGAGGACATGCGCTGGTATGCACCTGCGGGGGCGGAATTTCCGGCCGAGCAGTCCATTCCGCTTGTGACGTTCCCCGATGGCAGCGTCACCCGGCGGCTGGCGATCGAGACGCTCAACAAGGCCGGCCGCGCCTGGCATCTGGCCTTTACCAGCGGGAGTCTGGGCGCGCTTCTGGCAGCTGTGCGGGCCGGGTATGGCGTGACACCGCAGCCCGCCTTCCTGCGCAATGCGGAACATCTGCCGCATTGCGCCCTGGGACTGTTGCCGGAAATGCCGCAGGTAGAGTTCATCGCTTCGACCCGACATCAGACCGCGCAGGGCCCCGAAAATCTGCTGATCCGGACGCTCTGCGCCCATATTCCGCGCCTGCAACCCGATCTCATGCCCCTTTGAGGACACCGCCATGCTGACACCCAACGCCCTTGGCGGAATGGTGACCTCTCCGCACCACCTCGCCAGTCAGGCGGGGCTGGATGTGCTACGTGACGGTGGGACGGCGATCGAGGCAATCGTGGCTACCGCCTCCACACTGGCAGTCGTCTATCCGCACATGACGGGGCTGGGGGGCGATGCATTCTGGCTGATCTGTTATCCCGACGGGCGAACCGTGGCCATTGATGCCTGTGGCGCGCTGGCGATGGGGGCGGAGCATGCGCTCTATGCCGAAGCCGGACACACCACCATTCCCTGGCGCGGGGGGCTCGCGGCCAACACGGTGGCGGGAACGGTTTCGGGCTGGGAAACGGCGCTGGACCTGAGCGGCGAGATCCGCGATCCGCTTCCATTGGACCGGCTGCTGCGCGATGCCATTCATTATGCGGAAAACGGGCGTGTGGTCTCCGAAAGCGAGGCCGCCCTTCTGGCACAAAAACAGCCGGAACTGATGTCGGATCCAACGCTGGCGCGGATCTGTTTCCCAGAAGGCTGCCCCTGGACGGCAGGCAGTATCCGCAAGTCGCCCGAACTGGCCCAGACCCTGAAAATGCTGAACCGGGACGGGTTGCGCAGTTTCTATAATGGACCGCTCGCGCGCAGTCTGGCAGCGGACCTCGCCGCAGCGGGCAGTCCGGTCCGGTCGCTGGATCTTCTGGCGCATCGTGCCGAGGTCAAGGAACCGCTCCACGTCCAGACCAGCGACGGCTTCCTTTACAATACCGCTCCCCCCACACAGGGCGTGGCCTCGCTGCTCATTCTGGCCCTGTCGGATCATCTGAACCGTGCGGAAGGGCCGGAGAGCTTTGCGCATGTCCACGGTCTGGTCGAAGCCACCAAGCAGGCGTTTCTCTATCGCAACCGCCATACGGATGGCAGCGAACACTCCGAAGCGCTGGCCCGTGAACTTCTGGCCGATCCGACGCGGCTGGAGGCCATGGCGTCCCGCATTTCCATGACCCACGCCCTGCCCTGGACCGAGAAAACACAATGGGGCGACACGACCTGGATGGGGGCGATTGACCGCAATGGCGTGGCGGTCAGCATGATCCAGAGCCTGTATTTCGAGTTCGGCTCCGGCGTGATGCTGCCGCAGAGCGGGCTGTTCTGGCAGAACCGGGGCTCGTCGTTCCGGCTGGCCCATTCGGGCTGGAACATCCTGCGCCCTGGTGCCAAGCCGTTCCATACGCTCAACCCGGCTGCGGGACGGCTGCGGGATGGCCGGACGATGGTCTATGGCACCATGGGCGGCGAAGGCCAGCCCCAGACGCAGGCCGCGATCTTCAGCCGTCACGTCCGCTACGGCGTGCCGCTTCAGGAAGCCATCCGTCGGCCGCGCTGGCTGCTCGGGCGGACCTGGGGAGACGAGAGCCTGTCCCTCAAGGTGGAGCCGGGATTCAGTCCGGACGTCATGTCACAGCTTGAAGCCGCCGGGCATACGGTCGAGGCACTCCCTGAACAGTCCATCATCATGGGCCATGCAGGCGCGCTGGTCCGTCACGAAAACGGACGCCTCGAAGGCGCGACCGATCCGCGCAGCGACGGGTCCGTTGCCGCATGGTGAGGTATCTGGGCGGAAACCTGTTCGCGCAGGTCGTGCTGGCGACGGTTCTGGGGCTTGGCGCCGGACTGTTCTTCCCGGCCCTGGCGGATGATGTGGGCTGGATGACGGCGCTGTTCATGCGCCTCATCATCATGGCGGTCGGGCCGCTGCTGTTCTGTATCGTAACACTTGGGATTCTCGGGGCCGGATCGCTGAAAACAGTCGGACGGCTAGGGGGACAGGCCCTCCTGTATTTCGAGATCATGACGACGCTCGCGCTTGGCGTGGCGGTTCTGGTCGCGATGGGACTTGGCATCGGTAAAGGCGTCGGGTTCGTCCCGACCGCCGAAGATGCGCGGATGATCGCGTCCTATGGCGGCCATGCGCAGAACCTGCGGGCGAATGGTATCAGCGGCTTCCTGCTCTCGCTCGTTCCCCATACCCCCGCAGAAGCTTTCGCACAGGGGAATGTGCTTCAGATTCTCGTCTTCGCGATTTTTGCCGGATGCTGCCTGAGTGGCATGGGGGAGCGCGGCGCCCCTCTGGTCCGCCTGATCGAGAGTATCTCCGAGCTTTTTTCGCGCATGATGGGCATCATCATCCGCATAGCCCCTCTGGGTGTGTTCGGGGCCATGGTGACGACGACAGCACGTTACGGGCTGGAGACGATCGGGCATCTGGCCGGATTTACCGCCCTGTATTTCCTGCTGGTGGGGCTCTTTCTCGTCGGCGCGCTGGGCGGGGGGCTACGGCTTGCAGGCGTCAATCCGCTGCGGTTCGCACGTTATTTCCGTGAAGAACTGCTGATTGTCGCCACCACGACGGCGTCGGACGCGGTTCTGCCCAGTCTGATGACCAAGCTTGAAAAGCTCGGCGTGGAGCGTCAGGTCGTGGGAATCGTGGTGCCCGCCGGGTATTCGCTCAATCTGGACGCACTGTCGATTTATCTGGGAATGGCGGTCATCTTTCTGGCCAACGCAACCGGCACCCATCTGACAGTCTGGCAGATCGCGACCCTGCTGGTGACGGCCCTCGTCACATCCAAAGGCGCGCACGGAATTCCAGGTTTTGCGATCGTCATTCTGGCCGCAACACTCGCAAGCGTCCCCTCCATTCCGCCCGCGAGTCTGGTCATGCTGCTGGCCGTAGACTGGTTCGCGGGAATTGCCCGGGCAGTCGGCAATTTTGCAGGCAACTGCGTGGCGCCGGTCCTGATTGCGGCATGGGAAAAGCGCCTCGACCACACGAAAATGGCCGAGGCGCTGAAACACCCCTAAGTCAGATCAGACGGGCTTCTGCCAGTCCGTCCGTTTCCAGCTTTTCCGCCAGAGCGAAAAGCTGGTCCTCCCGCCCCGGACGCGCAATCAACTGGGCGCCAAGTGGCAGGCCCGGAACCTTCATCGGAACCGTCAGGACGGGGAACCCCGCAAGCGTCAGAGGCTGCGTATAGAGCCCCAGATTCGCGCGGGCGGAGACCATCTTTCCACCAATCTCGATTCCCGGCTGATCAAAACGCGGGGCTTCGCCGACAAGGGCCGGGGCCAGCAGGATATCCGTCTTCGCAAAAGCCTCGTGCATCCGATCGCGGAACCAGTGCCGCAGGCGATGGGCCTGAAAGATCAGCGTCGAGGGCAGAAGAGCGCCAGCCAGGAGCCGATCCCGGACAGCGGGATCATAGTCTGCGGCCTGTGTCCGCAGACGTTTGAGGTGTTGCCCTGCCCCCTCAGAAGCGCTGATGACGAAAGCCGCCGCCCGCGCACGCGCCACTTCCGGAAGCTCGACGACCTCGGTCGCTCCGAGCGCCATGGAGAGCGTGTCGATGGCAGTCTGCATCGGCGCTGACATGTTCTCACTGAACCAGCCACCCAGTCGGGCAATGCGCAGGCTACCGACTTCCACATTCACCAACGGTCTGGCGCAGAGGGCTTCAAAACAGGCCTTCAAACCGCTCGCACTGTCAGCGAACGGCCCGACCGTATCGAGACTCGGCACGAACGGATAGCTGCCAGCAACCGACAACCGCCCCTGCGTGGCCCGCAATCCCCACACACCGCAGAGCGATGCCGGAACCCGGATAGAGCCGTTCGTGTCGGAGCCAAGGCCGATGGAGAACATCCGGGCCGCTACACCCGCTGCTGAACCGCCCGACGACCCACCAGCCAGATGCTCCGTCGCATGCGGATTGCGGGTGTTGCCGTAATGAGCGTTGATCGTCGCAAATCCGTAGGCGAACTCGTCCATGTTCGTCAGCGCGATGGGAATGGCCCCGGCCGCGATCATGTGAGCGACGAGCGTCGCATCCTGCGTGGCGGGCGGATCATTGGCCAGAACCTTGGATCCGGCCGTCGTGATTTCACCACGAACATCAAACAGGTCCTTGATACCGAAAGGCACACCGGCAAGCGGCCCCGGATCCTGCCCTTGCAGCACCAGACGGTCCACGCGTTCGGCGGCTTCCAGCGCCCGATGCATCAGCAGTCGTGTGACGCAGTTATAGGCGCCGTCCCGTGCCTCAATATCGGCCAGAGTCTTTACGGTCAGATCGCGGGCGGAAATCTCGCCTTTGCGCACACTGGCCGCGAGCGCGACGGTGCGCTGCTGAAGGCCGCTCATGGTTCGTACCGGAAAGCTGGTTCGAGGCGATCAGGCAGCTCCAGCCCCTCGATCAGCGCGCCATAGCTGCGCAGAAGCTCAAGGTTGGTTCGCACGCCGGCATGAAATTCGCTCGGAATAGTCAGGCCATTCGCACTGGCGAGCACCGTGATTTCGGTATCATGAGGGTCTGTCATTGTACGCACTCCGGTTGCCGGTTCTGCAGAAAGAATGACAACGCGCCAAAGCGCTGTCCAGCATCTGACGATCCCGCGAGAAGGCTCAGGGTCTGATCCGGTAACGCCAGTCATTGAGAACCGTCACCAGAGTCTCATGCCAGGGGATCCGCGCTTCCCAGCCCAAAGCCTGACGGGCAGCGGCGGGATTGCCCTGCATGGATGGCAGGCCGGAGGGACAGGGAATCGTCGGATCGACCGCAATACCTGCTGAAATACCCGCAACGTCCAGCAGATCATGCGCCATGGACCGCACGGTACGGGTCACGCCTGAACAGAGATTCAGGGCCGTTCCGTTCGGCAAAGGCTGAGGAAGAGCAAGCGCATTGATATAGGCGTCGCAGGCATCCCGGACGTCCGTCACGTCAAACGCCGCATCCGGCTGGCCAATCGTGATGGTCGGGGCCTGCTGTCCCGCTTCGATCCGGGCCACCTGTGCCGCAAGGAACGGCAGAATGGCGTCTTTTTCCTGGGCGGTTCCGGCCTGCGTAAAAGAGCGCAGACGAAGACCATGCAGCCCTTCCCGACTCAGATTTCCGATGGCCAGATCCGCCGCCGCCTTGCTGGACGCATAGGAATTGACCGGGGCAATCACGGCTGTTTCATCCAGCGACTGCCCTGACGAGAAGCTGGCGCCATAGATTTCTGCCGTTGAGACGAACACGAAACTGGCCTGAGGCGCATGGGTCTCGAAAGTTTCCGCCAGAACCAGCGTTCCGTCGAGATTGACGGTCCAGGCCTGGGCACTCTCGGCTTTCGCGCGGGCTACAGAAGATACGGCGGCAAGATGCAGACAGGCATCCGGCTTTTCATCCCGCACGAACCGTTCGACAGCCGACCGGTCCCGGATATCCATCGGGTCTTCGAGCAGGACATGACCGGGAATGCGGTCCTGCAGGCGTGCCTTGAAATGCTGGCCGACAAATCCCTGTCCACCAGTCAGCAGAATCCGCAGTCCCATCTCAGGACCGGAGTGCGGAGGAACAACCCGCAATGCGAGAGGCTGAAACAGTTGGCATGGGGCAGTCTCCAGACAGGATGGGCCCGGGCCATCCGGATTGTCAGCCCACGCCATGCTGTTTTCGGCCACATCCCGCAACAGGGCAAGGGTCCGACACAAACAGACCCGATCTGGCAGGCTCGGCCGTGTGTACAGACACGGCCCGAGTCTTTTCGGTGCGCTGAAGTGACAGCGTCTTAACAGGTTTTTTACCGTTATCGTGTTTGCTGGAGATCATACGGAACAGACGGATCTCACCTTTCCCATGCGGCACGCTTTTCGACATTCTGTTCGCACTCTGGGGCTGCTCGGGCTTTTGCCGGTCCTGTCAGCCTGCAATTCCCTCGCGCAGATGTCCGAGATCGGGCGGCCTCCCCGCATGACATCCATCACCGATCCTACACTGGCCAATTCCTACCGGCCCGTCACCATGCCAATGCCGCCGCTCCAGGCCCCACCGGACGAAGCGGCGAGTCTCTGGCGCTCGGGAAGTAAAGCGTTCTTCAAGGACCAGCGGGCTTCGCAGGTGGGAGATCTGGTGACAATCATCGTGGATATCACCGACAACGCTGCCTTCAATAATGGGACGACCGCCGACCGGACGGCCGACGAGAAATTCGGAATTCCCAACCTCTTCGGCATCAAAGGCAAAATCATCAGCGCCGTCACTGGTGCCGACAGCCTGAGTACCGCCAGCAGCAGCGATTCGGGCGCGACCGGAAAAATCACCCGAAACGAGAGCGTAACCCTGCGACTGGCGGGGACGATCACGCAGGTTCTGCCCAACGGCAATTTCGTTGTGATGGGCAAGCAGGAAGTGCGGGTGAACAGCGAACTGCGGGAACTCGGGGTCAGCGGCATCGTTCGACCGCAGGACATTACGGCAGACAATACCGTAACGCATGACCGGATGGCGGAAGCTCGAATTTCCTATGGTGGTCGCGGAACCCTCTCCCAGCTTCAGACACCCCGCTATGGCCAGCAGGTCATGGACGCGGTCCTGCCGTTCTGAGCATAAAAAAAGCCGGGAAAAACCCCGGCTTTTCTCAAACGTCTGACACCAACGTCTTACTTCGCAGGACGCGAGAGCAGCAGCGACCAGAGTTCAGCAACGTCACGGGCCGGACCATTACCGGCGATCGCTCCGAACGTCTTGATGGCTTCGGCTTTCTGTCCGCCATCCATCTGGGCCATGCCGTATTCGACCTGTGCCAGATCCGGGTAATGCGGGTTCTTGCCCAGACCCGATTTCATCAGGGCCAGACCGGCATCAACCTGACCGTTCAGAACCTGATTGTAGCCGGCGGTCAGCGCCGGACCTGCACTCGGAGCAGAAGCAGCCTGCGTGGCGGCAGAAGCGAGCTGGCTCCGGCTTGTCGCAGCCTGCTGGGCTACGAAAGCATGGAACTTCGCGTCCGCCGCTGCGGTCGGACCATTTCCGAGCGAATGATTGGCATAACCCTGGTTGAGCAGGTTCAGCGCAAGCTGGGGCAGGCCCATCTGCACGGCGCGCTCGGCCATATCCTGATAGTCGGACGGGTCCTTCAGCACACCCGTCGCCAGACGCAGACGCTCGACATAAAAGACGAGCGGCGGCGAAAGATTGGGGTTGGCTACCAGATCGTGGATCAGCATCGACCAGTAATCGGGCTTGGAATAATACTTGGCCAGAAGAACATAGGCATGCGTCTTCGCATCCGTATCCTTCAGGTTGGTATAAGCCGTTGCCAGCATCTGAAGCTGGTTCTCAGGCGGAATCTTGCCCGCCTTGACCGTGCCGTCCACCTGCTCCTGCGCAGCCTTGGCGGTGCCTTTCCAGTCCTGCTGAAGATAATAGCACTGGATCAGCATCGTCTGCATGCGCGGGTCAGCGCCATATTCACGCAGGTAACGCTCGGTGGCCGGAATGGCGCGGGCATACTGCTTGGCACTGTAGGCCATGGTGGCCTGTGCCATCAGCATCTGGCCCTTGGTGGCCTTCGGCGTGCGTGCGCTGTTGATCAGAACGTCATAGGCCTTGATGGCTGCATCCGTGTTACCGGACTGCGCGGCAATCGCCGCGCGCATCTGGGCCGTGGTGTAGGTTTCGTAATCGGTCTTGCCCTTGACCCCGTCTGCGGCGTCGACGGCTTCCATGGCCTTGGTATAGTTCTTGGACGCCAGAGCGCTCTGGGCCTGCTGAAGGTCCTTGCCGACAGCCTGGCCGAGAACATCGTCGGCCTGGGCGGAGCTGGCGAAAGCGGCGATACCAAAGACACCGGCCAGCAGAAGATTACGGGCGCTCAGACGGCGGTAAAGGGACGAAGACACGAATTACTGTCCTTCCATGAACTGATCCAGACCGACAATCCCCAGCTTGGTCATGCCGAGACGCTGTGCATCTGCCATAACATGGGCCACCGTCTTGTAGTCGGCAAGACGATCGGGATGGATATGCATTTCAGGCTGATCCGCCAGTGCTGCGGCAGACTGGAAATGCTCCTGCAAAGAGGCCTCGGACGTGATCGGCTCGTTGTTCCAGGAAATGCTGTTGTCGTAGCCGATGCTCACGGTCACGAGTTTGGGTTGTTCGGTCGATGGGGGAGGATTGCCCTGAGGCAGATCGATCGCCACCGAGTGTGTCTGAAGCGGGATGGTGATGATCAGCATGATCAGCAGCACCAGCATCACGTCGATCAACGGCGTGGTGTTGATATCGACAATGCCTTCGTCTTCGTGCGTGCTGTCAGATCCGACGCTCATGCCCATGACGGCGGTTCTCCAAAAAGGTGACGTGAAAGCGTGGTCGGACCGCCCTGTTCAGAACGGCCCGACACGACCTCAGTTCGAGTGAGGCTGCTCGGTAATGAAGTCCACATGGGCGATCCCTGCCTCCTGGCAGGTTGCGACCACTTGGCCGACTGCCAGATACTTGGCAGCCTGGTCACCGCGGATCTGGATCTGCGGCTGCGGCTTTTTCTTTGCCGCCTCAACGAGGCGGTTCAGAAGCTCGGTGTGGTTCGGGATCAGTGTTGTATCCCAGAACACCTGACCATTCGCATTCACAGCCAGAACCACGTTCCCCGGCTTGGTCTGTGTCGGCGTATTTGCATCGACCGGCAGCTTGACCTTTACCGAATGTGTGGCGACCGGGATGGTGATCAGAAAGATGATCAGCAGCACCAGCATGACGTCGACGAGGGGGGTGGTGTTGATTGCCGACACCACCTCGTCGTCACCGCCGCCTCCTCCGACGTTCATTCCCATGGTATCAGATCCGCTCGCTGGTGGTGATTGTGGTCGGGACAGCCATGCCGCCCTCGGTCGGAGAGACACCGTGACGGAAGCCGCCGATCAGGACGGACTGGATGTCAGCAGCGAAGTTGCGGACGCGATCCATGGCACCCTTGTTGCGGCGAACGAGCAGGTTGTAGCCCAGCACGGCCGGAACAGCGGTCGCAAGACCAATGGCCGTCATGATGAGGGACTCACCAACCGGGCCAGCAACCTTGTCGATGGACGCCTGGCCGGAGATGCCGATCGCCGTCAGGGCGTGATAGATACCCCAGACCGTACCGAACAGACCGACGAACGGAGACGTGGAACCCACCGTACCGAGGAAGGCGAGACCGCCCTGCATGCGGGTGTTGATGGTGTCGACCGAGCGCGAAATGGACATTTCGGTCCAGGACGGCAGATCGATCGAGTCACGCATGGAACCTTCGTGATGCTCGGCAGCCACGATACCCGTCTCGGCGATGTAACGGAACGGGGAAGACGGCTTCAGGGCAGCAGCACCATCATGAACGGACGGCTTGGTCCAGAACTCGCGGGCAGCTTCCTTGGAGGCAGCGAACAGACGGCCCTGCTCCAGGAACTTCATGACCATGATGATCCAGGTACCAGCGGACATGATGACCATGATGATCAGAACGCCACGGGCGATCGCATCACCATTGGCCCACAGTGCGCCAAGGCCATACGGGTTGCCCTGCGGAGCAGGAGCTTCCGGCGTTGCCGTTGCGCTCTCGCCCGGCGTTGCGGCTGCGGCAGGAGACTGGTCAGCAGGAGCGGTCGCCGGAGCTGCGCTGTCGGCCGGAGCCGATGCAGCCGGGGCGCCGGCGTCGTTCGGAGCTGCAGCGGCCGGGGCGCCAGCCGGGTCGGCGGACGTCGTCGGGGTTGCCGGGTTGGAAGAGGGATCCACCGGAGCCGCTGCGGGAGCGCTCTGGTCGGCCGGAGCCGGCTGGGCGAAAGCGACGGCCGGTGCAACAGCACCGGAAGCCAGGGCCAGCGTCAGAGCCAGTGCGCTGGCCCGGACGGCACGCGCCTTCGTCGGAACGGCAAGGGCAGGAAGGCGGAACAGTCTGGTCATGAACTCCATATCCTCGTTAGCGATGCCCGTTTTCGGAGCTTTCTGGGTTGTCGGCCATATGGAGACCGGCCCTTTTCTGAGCCCTGCCAGGCGTTGCAAACCTGACAGGGCAATTCTGTTTGACGGCAATCGAAAGATCAGTCGTCGCCCATCGTGAAGTCGATGTGCAGGACGTGGTGATGCTCTGTTACCGGAGCGCCATTCACAATGGCGGGCTGGTAACGGGCCCGACGAAGGAAGTCGAGCGCACTTTCCACGAACTCGTGACCACCGCTGGAACTCACAATGGTGCAGTTAGCCGTCTTGCCGGTCGGGAGAATGTCACACGAAGCGGTCACATGACCCTCGCGGTTTTCTTCCATGGCTTCGTCCGGATAGACTGCCTGAGCGCCATTAATCGGTCGCGCACCTGCCGAGTGATCTGGAACTGCGTCAGCTGGCGGCCCCTGCGGCGGAGCCGGAACAGGCTCTGGCGACGGGGTCGGGCTGGGCGGCACCGGATGCGGCGGCTTGGCATGCGTCACGCGCTGGATCGCCTTGGGTGGCGGCGGCACGGTGATCTTCGGCGGCGGAATGAACGGCGG
>CALFLO010000124.1 GCA_937880175.1 uncultured Gluconobacter sp. | reverse complement strand
ACAGAATCAGACTCGTACTTGTCCACATCCCTAAACCCCTAAAATCCTTAACAAATCACATTTATCCCCGTTACCCATTGATAATCCGAAACGATAAAAAGACGAAAAAAGCGCCTTTCGGGCGCTTTTTTCTGTTCAAACCCGCTTTTACCGCGGTCAGCCCGCCGAAACGGGCTTTCCATCGATTGTGAGCGCGCCATCAGTCGCGGAAACCTTCACGGCCTCCCCATCATGAATGGTGCCTTCCAACAGCAGGCTTGCCAGCGGGTTCTGCAGGCTGCGCTGAATGACCCTCTTCAGCGGACGGGCGCCATAGACAGGATCATATCCTTCTGCGGCCAGCCATTCGGTTCCCTTCTCGTCCAGTTCCAAGTCGATCTTGCGATCTTCCAGCAGCTTCTGCAGGCGACTGATCTGGATCTTGACGATCCGGTCCATGTCCTTGCGCTGCAGGCGGGAGAACAGGATGATTTCATCCAGACGGTTCAGGAACTCCGGCCGGAAATGATTGCGCACCACCTGCATGACCTGCGGACGGACCTCATCCACGGATTCACCATCAGGCAGATTGGCCAGAACGTCAGACCCGAGATTACTGGTCAGCACGATGATCGTGTTGCGAAAGTCCACCACACGCCCCTGCCCGTCTGTCAGACGCCCGTCATCGAGCACCTGAAGCAGGATGTTGAAGATGTCCTCATGGGCTTTCTCCACTTCATCGAACAGGATCACCTGATAAGGACGACGGCGAACAGCCTCGGTCAGCACACCGCCCTCATCGTAACCGACATAGCCCGGAGGGGCGCCGATCAGACGGGAAACCGCATGCTTCTCCATGAACTCGCTCATGTCGATCCGCAGCAGGGCCTTCTCGTCATCGAACAGGAACTGCGCCAGAGCCTTGGTGAGCTCGGTCTTGCCAACGCCCGTCGGGCCGAGGAACAGGAACGAGCCAATCGGACGGTTCGGATCCTGAAGACCGGCCCGCGCCCGCCGCACCGCATTCGACACGGCAACAAGGGCCTGCTCCTGCCCCACGACACGATCACGCAGCGTATCTTCCATGCGGATCAGCTTGGCGCGCTCGCCTTCGAGCATCCGGTCCACCGGCACACCGGTCCAGCGGGAAACAATCGCCGCTACCCCCTGATCGGTCACGGTATCAGCGAACAGACCGCTCTTCGACGACGCGTCCTCTTCTTCCTGAGCCTTGGCGATCTGTGCCTCAAGGTTGGGGATCAGGCCGTACATCAGTTCGGATGCCTTGCCCAGATTGCCCTGACGCTGCGCCACCTCCACATCGGAACGTGCCGTATCAAGCTGTTCCTTCAGCTTCTGGATCGCGTTCACCCGATCCTTTTCAGCGTGCCATTCCGCTCCCATCGCATCGGACTGCTCTTCAAGATCAGCCAGTTCTGCTTCCAGCGCGACCAGACGGTCTTTCGACGCGTTATCGTCTTCCTTGCGGATGGCTTCACGCTCGATCTTGAGCTGGATGATGCGACGATCCAGTTCGTCCAGCGCCTCGGGCTTGCTGTCGATCTGCATCCGCAGGCGGCTGGCGGCCTCGTCAATCAGATCGATCGCCTTGTCCGGCAGGAAGCGGTCTGTGATGTAGCGGTTGGAGAGGGTCGCGGCCGCAACGATGGCGTTGTCCGTAATACGGACACCATGGTGAAGCTCGTACTTCTCCTTGATGCCGCGCAGGATCGAGATCGTATCAGCCACGGTAGGCTCGCCAACAAAAACCGGCTGGAAACGACGGGCCAGAGCCGCGTCTTTCTCAATATACTTGCGATATTCATCGAGTGTCGTCGCACCCACGCAATGCAGCGTGCCGCGTGCCAGTTCGGGCTTGATGAGGTTGGACGCATCCATCGCCCCATCCGACCGGCCGGCACCGACAAGCGTGTGCATTTCGTCGATGAAGAGGATGATCTCGCCTTCAGCCGTCTCGATTTCCTTGAGGACGGCCTTCAGGCGCTCCTCGAACTCACCGCGATATTTCGCACCCGCGATCAGCGCGCCCATGTCGAGAGACATCAACTTCTTGTTGCGGAGAGCTTCGGGCACGTCACCGTTGACGATCCGCTGTGCAAGACCTTCAACAATGGCCGTCTTACCCACGCCTGGCTCGCCAATCAGGACCGGATTGTTTTTGCTGCGACGCGCCAGAACCTGAATCGTGCGGCGGATTTCCTCGTCACGTCCGATGACTGGATCGAGCTTGCCTGCCTGCGCAACCGCCGTCACGTCGCGAGCGTATTTCTTCAGGGCGTCAAACGTGTTTTCGGCCGAGGCGCTCGTGACGGTGCGTCCCTTGCGGATTTCCGCAACCGCGCGCTCCAGAGCAGCCGCGCTGGCCTTGCCATCAACGAGTGCCTTGCCAGCAGCCGTATTGCTGGCGGCAATCGCCACAAGCAGACGATCCTGAGCAACGTGACTGTCACCAGCGACTTTCGCAGCAGATTCGGCAGCATCGAGCAACCGGCCGAGATCCGGCGTCATCTGCGGTTGCCCGGCCCCGGCGCCCTGCACTTTCGGCAGTTTTGCAAGAGCGGCATCGTTAGCGGTCTGAACGGCTTTCGGATCACCACCTGCGGCGCGGATCAGGCCGGATGCCGCACCCTGTTCATCATCCAGCAGGGCCTTGAGCAGGTGCTCCGGCGTCAGCTGCTGGTTGTAGTCCCGAAGCGCAATGGTCTGTGCGGCCTGAAGGAAGCCCTGGCTGCGTTCGGTGAAATTCTGAATGTCCATCGTCTCAAATTCCTCACATGCCCCGTTACGGCGACATTGATATGTGTGGCCGCCCCCGAAGGCAGCGGCCTGTGATTAATATTTAGGCAGTCATTTTTTGGTTTCAAGGGCCTCCCGATGACGTTTTGCAGGCCCCTGCAAAACGAGATCCGCCTTGGAGAGACGGTCAAAGGCATTCCGGTTCTGATGCCAGTAGGGATAGATCAGGTCAGGAGCACTCACATCATCAAGCCGCCGGACCTGCTCCTGCGTCAGACGGAGCGATGCGGCCGCAAGATTGTCCAGAAGCTGGCTTTCCTTGCGTGCACCCAGAACGAGGGACGTGATGCCCGGCTTGTGCAGTGTCCAGGCCAGCGCCACGCGGGCTGCGGAAACGCTGTGTTCTTCCGCGATCTGCACCAGAACCTCAACCGTATCGTAGAGCTTCTTCAGATCCCGGACTTCCGGCTCCGGCCAGCCGGAAATGCGGCGGGAATCTTCCGGGGCCGTCTTGCCGCGCCGGTATTTCCCGGTCAGCAGCCCACAGGCCAGCGGACTCCAGACCTGAACGCCCAGCCCCTGATCCACAGCCAGCGGCAAAAGTTCATATTCGGCGTCCCGCGCTTCAAGGGAATAGTAAAGCTGCTGGCTAACCGGCGCGATCAGACGGTCCCGCTCCGCAGCCCCGAGCAGCTTCATGGCCTGCCAGCCTGCAAAATTGGAAATCCCGGCATAACGGATCTTGCCCTGATCGCGCAGGGTCTGAAGCGCCTCAAGCGTCTCTTCAACCGGCGTCAGACCGTCCCATTCATGCAGATAATAAAGATCAATGTGATCCCGCCCCAGCCTGCGCAGACTGTCTTCGCAGGCATTGAGAATATGATGGCGCGACAGACCCTGTTCGTTCGGCCCCTTCCCCGTCGGGAACCGCACCTTTGTGGTAACGAGCAGTTCGCGGCTGCGTCCCTGAAGAACGCGGCCAAGGATTTCCTCGGCTTCACCGCCGGAATAGGCATCGGCCGTGTCGAACATGTTCACGCCATGCTCGACGCAGATGTCGACCATCCGCGTGGCTTCGGCGAGATCCACCTTGCCCGTGGCGGCAAAGTTTCCCTGCCCCCCGAACGTGACCGATCCGAAATTGAGTGCTGAAATCTTCAGGCCCGAGCGACCAAGCTGACGATACTGCATATCCATCAGGCTCCTTCTTGCTGAGACATACCATGATACAGAACACCCGAGCCCCGGATCGGTCCCGGTAAAAACGCCCACCCTCCCGAAAACGTGAGAGGGCTGCGTCATCCTTCGCGGAAACCCTGTTCACAAATCGCGCCCCGGTCCATGATCGACGTCAAAATCCTGTCCGTCGTTATTCCTGCGGAGATGCAATGCTGTCCCTTTCCCTGCGCCGAACCCTTCTGGCCTGCGCCGTCCTGTCTCCGCTGCTCTCAGCCGGTGCGCTTCAGGCTGCAGATCCCGCCGCCTGCATGGTCGATCTGGCCAAAACCCGGAATGGCGCCCTTGGCCTGCCGAACCATGCCGAAGTCACGCCGGATGGTCATTCCGTCCTGTTCCTGCGCTCGGGACCGTTCGACACGCATCTGCATCTCTATCGCTACGATCTGCCGGACCATTCGCTGCATGAGCTGGCCGCCCCGGCTTCGGGTCCGGAAAATCTGTCGGTCGAGGAAAAGGCCCGGCGCGAGCGGGCACGCCAGATCATGTCTGGCATTACCGACTATCAGATGAGCGAGGACGGGGGCACGGTTCTCGCCTCACAGGGTGGCCAGCTTGAACGCATCGCCACCGATGACGGCCGCGTCACGCCTGTTGAAGGCCAGTGGATCGCCCCCCGTCTTTCGCCGGACGGAATGAGCCTTGCCGCCGTGCGGGACAATGACCTTTACAGCGTTGATCTCGTCAGCGGACGCGAAACGCGTCTGACAACGGGCGGCAGCGAGACCCTGACGCACGGCCTCGCCGAGTTTGCCGCCGCGGAAGAGCTGGAACGCGCTGATGGCGCCTGGTGGTCCCCGGACAGCAAGACCATTCTATTCGAGGAAGCCGATAACAGCGACGTCGAAAAGCATTACATCACCAATCCCGAAGCCCCGCAGGCCGAGCCCGTCACTTTCCGCTATCCCCGCGCCGGGACGAACAACGCGAAAACGCGCTTCGGTCTCATAGACGCCAAGGGCGGCCCGGTCCGCTGGATTTCATGGGACCACGAGACCTGGCCGTATCTTGGTCGCGTCGTCTGGCGCAAGAACGGCCCCCTCGCCGTCGTACTGCTCAACCGCGCCCAGACGCAGGAACAGCTTCTCACCATCGACCCTGCCACTGGCGCCACCCATCTTCTTCTGGAGCAGTCCGACCCGGCCTGGATCGAACTGGACCCGCGCGCCGCGTCCGGTGGCCACAACCTGCCCGTCTTCCTGGACAACAACGCAGGCTTTCTCTGGGCCGCAGACCGCGGCAAAGACTGGCAGCTCGAACTTCATGCCCCGGACGGAAAGCTCGAACGCGTCCTGACGCCGCCCGGCCTGTCCTATATCGCCCTCAACGATTACGACGCCGAACACAACACCCTCACGGCCACCGTCCGCGCCAACCGGCTGGACAACGAGGTCGTCCATATCGATCTGAAAACCGGGGCCGTCACGCCCTTTGTGACGGAACGCGGCATTCACAATGTCCACCTCACGAATGGGACGCACACGGCCATGGTGGACACGTTCGCCAGTGCCGCCGGCACCCGCCAGACGCTGGTGCGGGATACGGCGGGCCATGTCGTGGCCACGCTCCCCAGCGTGGCGCAGGCGCCGAAACTCCCGGTCCATGCCGAGTTCACGACCGCAGGCCCGCGTGATCTGGACGCCGCGATCATCCGGCCGGAGAATTTCAGCGCCTTAAAACGCTATCCGGTCGTGCTGTCGGTCTATGCCGGGCCGGGCGTGAAGCTGGTGCGCGATACACCGACATCCTTTCTGGATGACCAGTGCCTCGCCAATCAGGGCTATATCGTCGTCACGATCGACGGCCGGGGCACACCGGGGCGCGACCATGATTTCGAGCGCGCCATCAAGGGCAATCTGATCGATGCGCCGCTTCAGGACCAGATCGACGGGCTTCAGGCGCTCGGCAAACGGCACCGCGAGATGGATCTCTCCCGTGTCGGCGTGCATGGCTGGTCCTTTGGTGGCTATTTCACCGCCATGGCGACCATCCGCCGGCCGGACGTGTTCAAGGTGGGCGTGGCAGGCGCTCCGCCTGTCGATTTCGCGGATTATGACACCGCTTATACCGAGCGTTATCTCGGCACCCCGCAGGACGATCCGGAAGGCTATCGCAAGAGCAACGTCCTGACCTATGCCGACACGCTCAAACAGCCTTTGCTGCTCATGCACGGCATCACGGATGATAATGTCTACTTTGAAAACACCATGAAACTGACGCAGGCCCTGCTCCAGGCTGGCAAGCCCTATGACCTGCTGCTGCTGCCAGGCACGCATATGCTGCCGGACCCGGTCATCCGCGCCCGCGTGGCCCAACGTCGGGTACAGTTCCTGAACGCGGTTCTTCAGCCCGGGAAATAACATCCCGCCATGCAGACATGAAAAAGGGGCCGGATCACACGATCCGGCCCCTTTTTTTGTAACTGATGTCTTTAGTGAGACAGATCCGTCACCATCACCATCATCGCATCGACGGCAGGGCGGATGGAGGCCACAGGCGTCCGTTCGTTCAGACCGTGCATGAAGGATTCAGACGGTTTGATGAACAACGGCGACATGCCGTAGCTGGGCACATGATTGTAGCGGTACCACATGCTGTCGCTCGCGCCTGACGACATGCTCGGGAAGACCGGCATTCCGGGATAGACGCTGTGAATGCCATGCTCGACGGCTTTCACGAAATCAGGCCGCATCGGCGAGGCAGCGGTTTCAACGGAACCAGCCGAAACGTCCTCGATCTTCAGGGCGGGATCGGCCGCAGCCTCCTGAAGTTCCTTTGCGATTTCCGGGCGCGGGTGTCCGGGAAAAATCCGGCAGTTGATGTTTGCCGTCGCACGCTGCGGCAGCGCATTCAGGGCGTGGCCGCCGTTGATCATGGTCACCACGCAGGTCGTTCCCATCCGTCCGATAAGGGAGGGATCGGCTGACAGGGTCGCAATGGCTTTTTCATCCGCCGGATTGGCAGCAAACGCACGCATGGCTGCCGCTGTAGCAGGCGCTTCCCATTGCGCCGCACTGACGAAATAGGCATGCGTGAGCTCGTTCAGCTCCGGTTTGAAGCGGTGCTGCTGAATCCGCAGCAATGCCGCCGCCAGCTCGTCGATCGCATTCACGGCACGCGGTTCGGAAGAATGGCCGCCGGGGTTGGTGATGGTCAGGCGATAATCCGCATAGGATTTCTCCGCACCCTCCCAACTGAAATAGATCGGCTTTCCAGTCCGGTCATCCAGGACACCATTAGCCCCGTCAACATTCAGTACGAGATCCGCCGTATCAAGGAGTTTGGCGATTGCCTGCCCGGTGTTCATCTCGGTCTCTTCATCGCCCGAAAACGCGAGGATGATATCCCGCCGTGGACGATACCCCTCGCGCCTGAGTTCCAGAAGGGACGCAATCCCGACCGTATCGTCGAGCTTCATGTCCGTGGCGCCGCGACCCAGCAGATAACCATTCACAATCTGCGGCTTGAACGGGTCATGGGTCCAGTCAGCAGCCTTGGCTTCGACCACATCCATATGGCCCGAAATCACCAGCGGCTTCAGGGACGGATCCGTGCCGTGCCAGCGCGCAATCAGATAGGCCGCGTCATGATAAGGCGTGATGGTAATGTCGGAGGCCGCAAAGCCCCCCTGAACCAGCGCATCACGAAACAGCGCCGCAACCTGCGGAGTCTGGTTCCCGGTTCCCGCAACCGACCGCAGTGCAATCGCCTTTTCCGCCAGAGACAGGGCCTGCGTCTCGGCCTGCGGATGACTGGCGGGGGCGGCAAGCGCACTCCCCGCCATCAGACAGGAGACAACAAGCCCACAAACAGTTCCGCGCATCCGAACCTCCATATTGAATGCGAAACCGTAACTGTCTTGAGCATCTTTGCCTAGCGGAGGCGTTCAGACAGCAATGTTGTCAAACAGCTCCACGCCCGACCGGACGGCAATGGCCTGTCGGCAGGCTTCGACCTCGGGGGGATACACGACGCCCCGGATCAGCGACATGCTGTGCAGATGCGCATAAAGATGGATGTCATCCGTGGAGAGTTCGCCATTCACGGCTTCGGGCGAGCGGATCAGCGGAGCCAGTTCCTTCAGCAGCGCGTTCAGCTGCGCAAGCTCATCGGTCCCGTCTTCGAGCAGCGCGCTGAACGAGCCCACGGACGGCTCCTTGCGACGGATAAATCCCGCGCGCGCGGAAGTGGTCGCAAATTCCGGCAGCGGCGCGGCCGCAGCGCGGGGCAGGAACAGACGATAGAGCGGCGTTCCCGCTTTTTTCAGCCATGCCGCAATCTCGGGTCGAACCTCACCCGTCAGGACAGGCGTCCCGATCGCGTCGATATGGGCGACGATATCCATGCTCTCGGGCATGAAGGTCCCGTTTTCCTCAAGGATGGGCACAACCTTGCGCCCCACCATGCGGACCGGGCCATCAACATCATCATTGAGCAGGATACGCTGCTCATAAGGGATGTTTTTGAACCCGAAAATCATCCGCGCCTTGGTGCAGAACGGGCAGTGTTCATAGATGTAGAGGATATAAGGTGCGCTCATGCTGCCTTCCTGTGTCTGGCCTGTGGCTGGTGGTTTATCTGCGGGACCGAACGCCTTCTCAGGCTTCCCCGACTGATGAAGAAAGAAGAAGCGGGTCGAAATCTATGGCCGCAAGGGCCTGTCGCCATTTTTTCGCATGATCGGTGCCGAACACGATCTCGTCGGTCGCGGGCGCGATGAACCACGAACTGTCGCGCAGGATTTCCTGTTCGAGCTGCCCCGGCGCCCAGGCCGCATGTCCGAGCGCCATCATCGCCTGCTTCGGACCATCACCGGACGCGATCTCGCGCAGAATATCCAGACTGGCGGTCAGGGTGGTGTGACCATCGACGTCCAGACTGCCCTCCCCGGCCCAGTCCGCCGAATGCAGCACAAACCCGCGCGCATGCTCGACAGGGCCGCCCATGCAGACGCCAATCCTGCGCTCTGGAGGGTTGGGCTCGATTCCCAGCTGTCCGAACAGGTCGTCCAGCCCCGGCTGGGAGAGGCGTTTGTTGACGATCAGCCCCATCGCGCCGTCCTGCTCCGAATGGGCGCAGAGATAGATCACCGTCCGCTCAAAGAACGTCTCCGCCAGCGCAGGCGCCGCCACGAGCAGTTTTCCCGTAAGGCCGAGCTCCATGAGACCGGCGTCTGTCAGGTTGTCATTCCGTCCGTCGAGTGTTTTCTTCATGCCTGCCAACATGGGTGCATCCCTTCCTGTATTGCAAGCGTTTGCCTTCAGGAGTGTTAATGACATCCAATGTCATTGATCTGAGTATCCCGCGCCGCCCCTGCCGGGTGCGGACTGTCCGTCTGGAGATTGTCATGCCTCTCACCGTCCTCGTCACCGGCGCCACCGCAGGTTTCGGTCACGCCATTGCAACGCGCCTCGTCCGCGAAGGTCACCGCGTTATCGCAACCGGCCGCCGCAAGGAGCGTCTGGAAGCCCTCAAGGCGGAACTTGGCGAGAGCGTCCTGCCCTTCACGCTCGACATGACCGACCGCAACGCCCTACGCGCCCTGCCAGCTGCCCTGCCGGAGGAATGGCAGGACATCGACGTCCTCGTGAACAATGCAGGTCTGGCACTCGGCATGGAGCCCGCGCAGGACGCCGAAGCCGACAACTGGGAATCGATGATCGCAACGAACGTCTCGGGCGTCGTGGAACTGACCCGCGCGCTTCTGCCGGGCATGGTCCAGCGCAATACGGGCTACATCATCGCTCTGGGCAGCACGGCCGGGACCTATCCCTATACGGGCGGGAACGTCTATGGCGCGACGAAGGCCTTCGTGCACCAGTTCACCCAGAACCTGCGCACGGACCTGCTCGGCACCCGCATCCGCGTGACGAACATCGAGCCCGGCCTGTGTGGCGGCAGCGAGTTCAGCAATGTGCGGCTGCGTGACGATGCCAAGGCGGCAGCCGTCTACAAGGATACGACGCCACTGACGCCCGAAGACATCGCCGGAACCGTCTCCTGGCTGATCAGCCTGCCCTGGCACGTCAACGTCAATTATCTGGAAATGATGCCGGTCTGTCAGGCATCGGGTGGACTTGCGGTGAACCGTCATGTCGGGTGAGAGCGGGCTTCCTTCCCAACTTCGCATTACGGACGGAAAAAACTTCCGTCTGTCCTCCATTGCCACGAACGACAAGCTCGGCCGCCAGAAAGACACGTCCCGAACGCGCATCCGCGACTGCGTGGACCGGATGTCCGTCCTGCAACAACGGCTTGCGGCCTATGCGACCCACGGCATCCTCGTCGTGCTTCAGGGGATGGACACGGCCGGCAAGGACGGGGCGATCCGCCATGCCTTTTCCGGCCTGAACCCGCAGGGCGTTCATGTCACGTCGTTCAAGGCCCCCGTCGGCATCGCGACGCGCCATGATGATCTATGGCGCATCCATCTTGCGGTGCCCTCACGCGGCGAGATCGGCATTTTCAACCGCAGCCATTATGAAGATGTTCTGGTCGAGCGCGTCCATCCGGACATGGTCCGTGCCCGCGGTCTCAACCCCGATCTTCCGGATTTCTGGGATCACCGTCTGAGCGATCTGCGCAACTTCGAGAGCTATCTGCGGCGCCAGAACGTCATCGTCCTCAAACTTTTCCTGCATATTTCCCCCGAAGAACAGCGCATGCGCCTGCTCAAGCGGCTGGACCACCCGGAAAAACGCTGGAAATTCAGCCCCGCTGACCTGAAGGAACGCGAATTCTGGCCGCATTACACCGCAGCTTACGAAGAGGCCATCCGCGCAACCGCAACGCCGGATGCCCCGTGGATCGTGATTCCGTCAGACCATAAATGGCTCGCCCGCGTGCTCGTGGCCGAGGCGCTTCTGGACACGCTTGAAAGCCTGCACCTCAAGGAGCCGGAACAGAAAATGTCCGATCCGCTCAAGAAAGCCCAGCAGGCCCTGCTCAAAGGGGCGGCCAAGACCGTCTGATCCTGATCATGCAGCTTCTTTCCCGTCTCAGGCGCCTTTTCTCCCCGCCAGCCGGATCTTCCGCTCTGGCGGAAGTCGCCCACAGCATAACGGTTCTTGAAACCTGTGCCGTCCGGCCGCTTCTCCCGGTCTGCGCGTCTGACCTGCCCCATCCGGAGCGAAACCCGTTCCGGAACTGGGAAAGCATGCCGGTCACGGTCCACCAATACGCCCTGCGCAACGTCGTACTGGACCAGCCACTGATGACGCTGCTGCATGCAGGCGTACCAGTTCCCGAAACAGCCTATGTCCAAGATCCGGAGGCCGTCCGTAACCTGCGGCTGCGACCTGCGGATATCATTCACTGCACACCCTTCAAAGGCATGACGGCGAGCTGTGTCGATCACTGGGCTTCGAACTACTATCACTGGGTCGCCCATACGATCCCGACCCTGCATGTCCTGTCTCGGACAGGCAGACCGGTCCGCCTTGTGCTGCCCGAACACATGCACTCCTGGCAGTTCGAGACGCTGGATCTTTTTGGCCTGACCTCCGACGCCCATCTCCGCATGCAACAGGGGCGGCAATACGCTTTCAAAGCCCTCGACTACATCACCTTCGTCAATGGCAGCACCGATTTCGCAATCTCGGACCTTTCCCGGGCCGCCTATGCGCGGCTGCGCGATATCACAGGAGCCTCAACACAGCCCACTCGACGAAAGCTCTATATCGAGCGTGGCAGTTCGGCCAACCGGCACGTTCCCAACGAAGCCGAACTTGCTGACGCACTGGAAAAACTCGGCTTCGAGCGCGTGCATCCCGAAGCCCTGTCCCTGACCGAACAGATCCGCCTGTTCAGCGACGCGGGGATGGTCATGGGGATGCTCGGCGCCGGGATGGCCAATATCGCCTGGTGCCAGCCCGGAACGCTCGTTTACGAACTCGTTCCGTCGCACCACATCAACCCCTGCTTCGCCGCCATGGCAACACAGGGTGAACTGAAATACTGGGCGGATGTCTTCCAGACAGGAGCAGCTCAGGAAAACCATACGGACGACGCCGCCATCCCGCTCCCGGTCGAAGACATTCTCGATCGGGTCCGGGAACTGATCTCACTCCTGCCCGACGCCTGAAAAAACAAAACCCCGCCGGAGACCTGCTCCGGCGGGGTTTTGTGTCTCAGATCCCTGAAGAAGGATCAGGGACGGCGCTTGCGGCTCGAACCATCGCTGCGCGGACCGTCACCACCTGCGGGCTTCGGACGACCGAAACCCGAACCGCCACGGCCCTTGTAACCGCCGCCGGCTCCACCGCCACGCGGGCCGCCTTTGAAGCCACCGCCGCCGCCCGGGCGACCGCCGCCACCAAAGCGCTTGCCTTCGCCCGGGTTACGACCACGGGCCCCCATGCCACCAGCAGGCGCTTCAGACGGCTCGATCGTCACTTCGTCGGCTTCTGCGCCGGCGAGGCAGGACTTGAAGCGGGCCACGCTCTCATCGGCGATCTGGAAATAGGTCTGTTCCTGATCGATGCGGATGCTGCCGATCTCGCGCTTCTGCACGCCACCCAGACGGCAGATCAGCGGGATCAGCCATTTCGGGTCGGCGCGCTCGGTGCGGCCAACGCTCATCTTGAACCACTCGCCCGCCATGACATGCTCTTCACGCGGCGCGCGCTCACCACGTTCCGTGTGGCGCGGAGCCTCGACGGACATCGGACGGATCTGCTCGACCTTCGGCAGACGCGCACGATACAGACCCACCAGCGCAGCGGCGAGCTTGGTGGCGTCGTATTTCTCGACGAGCTGATTGACCAGCTCATCGGACATGTCGTCCACGGCATTCGTCAGGATCGGATCATCCATCAGACGGGTCTTGTCCTGCGCGGCAATGGCATCAGCCGTCGGAACGGCTTCCCACTCGGCCTGGATCTTCGCCATCTGAAGCAGACGCTCGGCCCGGCGACGCTGGTTCAGCGGAACCATCAGAACACTGGTGCCCTTGCGACCCGCACGGCCCGTACGGCCCGAACGGTGCAGCAGGGTCTCGGCAGCGGTCGGGATGCTGGCATGAATCACGAGGTTCAGGGCCGGCACGTCAATACCGCGGGCCGCAACGTCCGTTGCAACACAGACGCGGGCCTGACCGGAACGCAGGCTCTCGATCGCACGGCTACGCTCGTTCTGGCCCATCTCGCCGGAAATCGCGACGGATGCAAAACCACGCTCAAGCAGCGTCGCCTGAACCTGATTGACCATCATGCGGGTGTTGCAGAACACCATCGCCGTCGGGCTCTCGTAGAAACGGAGCACGTTGACGAGCGAACGCTCGATTTCCTGCGGCTGCGTGATGACGCAGCGATAGGTGATGTCGGAATGCTGCTTCGCACCAGACACCGTGTCGATACGCTCGGCATTCTTCTGGTAACGACGTGCCAGAGAAGCGATCTCGCGGGCGATCGTCGCGGAGAACAGCAGCGTGCGACGCTCGGTCGGAGCGGCATCGAGCAGCTTTTCGAGCTCGTCGCGGAAGCCCATGTCCAGCATTTCGTCGGCTTCATCAAGGATGACGCAACGAAGGGCTGACAGGTCGAGGGAGCCGCGCGACAGATGGTCGCACAGGCGCCCCGGCGTGCCGACAACGATATGGACGCCGCGATTCAGTTCGCGGGCTTCACTGCGGGCATCGGTGCCGCCAATGCAGCTCGCGATGCGGGCACCGGTTTCGGCATAAAGCCACTTGAGTTCGGACTGGACCTGAAGCGCCAGCTCACGCGTCGGCGCAATCACGAGCGCCATGGGCTGAGGGGACGGCGGAAGGCGATCGGCATCTCCGAGCAGGGTCGGAGCGATGGCCAGGCCGAAGGCGACGGTCTTGCCCGACCCCGTCTGCGCGGAAACCAGCAGGTCGCGCTCGTCCAGCCCCGGCTGCAGAACTGCTTCCTGAACAGGAGTCAGCTGTTCGTAGCCACGTGCCTCAAGGGCGCGCTTAAGGGCAGGATGGGTATCGGGAAAAGGCATATTTTATGAACACTCGGCAAACGTCACGCCGACGACAGGATGCGGCGGCTGGAATGCCGCTGCATAAAGACTTCCAGCCGAAAATGCCAGAAAGAACGTATGGAAGACTTTTTCTTGTTCTTCCAGACAATTCCGGCATTCAGTTTCTTGGCTTGCGGCCAACCACGGCATGGACCGTATCGCGCCACGCTGTCAGGTCTTCGGGGGGCACCACCTCGCCCGTATCCAGCTCGGCCAGACCGGTGCGTGACATCAGGACACTCGCCAGACGCACCCGATCCGCCGGTTCAAGGGCCTGCCAGATCGCAACGGCCTTCGCCGCGTGAAACTGATCGGAAAACGTCAGGATCAGCGGTGCGCCGGGCTTGAGAACCCGGACAATTTCCATCAGAACGGCCAGAGGCGTCGTCAGATAGGCCAGCCCGTCACACAGCGTCACGGCATCAAAGCTGTCATCGTCAAAAGGAAGTTCAGGCTCATCATTGAGATCCTGCACGACCCGCTCGCCGAGAACGGGATTGGCCTCCAGAGCCGCCTTGGAAATCCCGAGCCCGACCACGCGCTGGAACGTGGCTTCCTCGGGATAATGGCTGAGCGCCCCCGCCATCAGGTCCAGCACCGCGCCACCGACCGGCAGGGCGGTCTGATAGAGGGCCGTCACGGCTGTCCGCGCGCCCATGTCCATCAGCGAATCCGGCACGCGCTGCGCATAGAAAATCGTGTCGGGCTCATTGTTGGCGCGTGTGAACGCCGCTTCGTGCATGCCTTCAAGCTGTTCCGGGCCGCTCATGTCCACTCCTTGCTGATCCAGCAGCCGAGATGAGGGCATGTTCCCCGTGCGTCAACCCGCAGGATGCTTTATGAGAGGCGCCATCATGACCCTCCCCTTCACGAAAATGCACGGTCTGGGCAACGATTTCGTCGTCATCGACGGCCGCCAGAACGACCCGGCCCTTGATACCGCAATGATCCGCCACCTCTGTGACCGGCGCTTTGGAATCGGCTGCGACCAGCTCGTCCTGCTGACAGAACCGGCGCTGGCAGGAGCGGACGTGCTTGTCCGTTTCTTCAATCCGGACGGTTCGGAGGCCGGGGCATGCGGCAATGCATCGCGCTGCGTGGCGAAATTCGTCGGAGGCGCTCCCACACTTCAGACGGCCGCCGGTCTTCTTCCCACGACGCGCGATGGCGACCTCTTCACAGTCGATATGGGCGCACCCCGGTTGGATTGGCGGGACGTGCCGCTTTCGGAAGCCTGCGACACGCTCCATCTGCCACTGCATGACGCGGCCGCCTGCTCGATGGGCAATCCGCATGCCACGCTGTTCGGTGATGCCTCCCGCGCCGAAATACTGGGACCTGACCTCGAACGGGATCCCCTCTTCCCGGAACGCGCCAATATCGGCTTCGCGCAGAGCCTCTCCCCGACACATCTGCGTCTGCGGGTCTGGGAACGTGGCGCAGGCCTGACACTCGCCTGCGGATCGGGAGCCTGTGCAGCCGTCGTAAATGCAGTCCGGCGCGGCCTGACAGAACGGACCTGCACCGTCACGATGGATGGCGGAGACCTGCGCATCACATGGCGGGAGGACGGCCATGTCCTCATGACAGGCCCCGCCGTCACGGTCTTTCACGGGACAACCGCGTGACAGCATCCGTCCTGACCTTCGGCTGCCGCCTCAATGCCCATGAGAGCGACGGCATGGCCCATCATGCGCGTGAACAGGACGACACCATCATCGTCAATACCTGCGCTGTAACGACCACGGCCGAACGACAGGCCCGGCAGGCCATCCGCCGCGCGCATCGGGAGAACCCTGACGCGAAGATTGTCGTGACGGGCTGTGCCTCCGACATCGCACCGGACCGCTGGGCCGGGCTTCCGGGCGTAGTCCGCGTAGTGCCGAACGAAGACAAGCTCAAACCCGCCATCTGGGGCGATAACAGCCCCGGCCTGCCGCCGTCGCGCCACGCACGCGCCCTCCTTCAGGTCCAGCAGGGCTGCGATCACCGCTGCACGTTCTGCATCATCCCCTATGGCCGTGGCGATTCCCGCTCCACTCCCGTGGCAGACGCCATCGCCCGTGCTCAGGCGCTGGTCGAAGCGGGGCATCAGGAAATCGTGCTGACCGGCGTGGATATCGCTTCGTGGCAAGGTCCGGAAAACGCGGGGCTGGGCGCGCTCTGCCGGGAACTGCTTCGTCGCGTGGACGGCGTACGGCGACTGCGCCTGTCTTCCATCGACCCCGTCATTCTCGACGTAAAGACGGGAGACACAGATCTGTGGTGGCTGCTGGAAAACGAACCCCGCCTGATGCCGCATCTGCACCTGTCCCTTCAGGCGGGATCAGACCTCATCCTCAAACGCATGAAACGCCGCCATGATACTGCAAGCGTCGCCGCAACGCTCCGCCGCGTCCGGTCCATGCGCCCCGAAACAGGCGTCGGCGCTGATCTGATTGCGGGGTTTCCAACGGAAACAAATGCCCTCTTTGAGGAGACCCGCGCTTTTATCGAAGAACAGCAGATCCCCTTCCTGCACGTCTTCCCCTACAGCGAACGCCCCGGAACGCCCGCCGCCCGGATGCCAGCCGTGCCCAATGCCGAACGCCAGAAACGCGCGGCCCGGCTGCGGGAGGTTGGCGACGCAAACCGCGACCGTTTCCTGCAGCGCCTCATCGGCACAGAGTTTGATATTCTGGCCGAAGCGCCGGATCGCGGCCATTCACCAGAATTCGCCGCCGTGCGACTGACCGGAACCGCCCCCGCGCCAGTCCGGGGCAGTTTCGTGCCTGTACGGGCCACGGGACTGGAAAACGGGACACTTCTGGCCGAAATCCGCAACTGAAACGCGCTCAGATCTTCCTATGCCCTTGACGTTCGGCCCGACCTGTCCGAACTCCCTTGCATGGCTGGATTTTTCTCACGACTCAAACAGGGTCTTTCACGCTCGAGCACCCGTCTCGGCGCTGTCTTCACGCATCGCAAGCTGGATGAAACCGCGCTTGAAGAACTTGAAGACGAACTGATCGCGGCCGATCTCGGACCTGCCGTGGCAGAGCGCGTCATCGAAAGCTTCCGCAGCACGCGTTTTGGCAAGGACGTCACCAGCGACGAAATCCGCGAGACCCTGGCGACCGAAATTGCTCGCGTCCTCGAACCCGTCGCCATTCCTTTTGAGCCCGACCCGACGAAAAAACCCCATGTCGTGCTGGTCGTCGGCGTCAACGGCGTCGGTAAGACCACAACCATCGGCAAAATGGCTCGCCTCTACACGGAAGAAGGCAAGTCCGTGATGCTGGTCGCAGGCGACACCTATCGTGCAGCAGCCGTGGAACAGCTCGAAGTCTGGGGCAAGCGCGCCAACGTGCCCGTCATCGCTGGTAAGCATGGCGCCGATGCCGCCGGTCTGGCCTATGACGGCCTCAAACGCGCCACTGAAGCCGGAACAGACCTGCTTCTGATCGACACCGCCGGACGCCTGCACAACAAGGGCGCGCTGATGGAGGAACTGGCCAAGGTCATCCGCGTCATGCGGAAGTTCGACGAGACTGCCCCCCATTCCGTTCTGCTCGTCCTCGATGCCACGACCGGTCAGAACGCTATCGAACAGGTCCGTGTCTTCCGGGAACTGGTCAACGTAACCGGACTGATCGTCACCAAGCTGGACGGTTCCGCCCGGGGCGGCATTGTTGTGGCACTGGCGGAACAGTTCAAATTGCCGGTCCATATGGTCGGTGTCGGCGAACAGGCCGAGGATCTGCGTGCCTTCTCCGCTCAGGAATACGCAAAAGGTCTGGTCGGTGGCACGAACGATCTGGCAGCCAGACTGATGGAAACCGCAACCGAAGAGACGCCTCCCGAATAAGGGTCGGCTCCTGCGACCTCCCTACAGGTCAGGTCGCAGGAGCGTCATCGTCCGAAGACATCCATTCGTTCTGAAGATACGCGATACGCTTTTCGATGGATTTGCGCTCCCGGCGCGCGACTTCCGCATTCCACAATCGGCCGCCAATGGCCGAGGCCTCCGCTACCAGCCACGCCGCTCCCGCTGCAAGCCAGTCCAGCGCCAGAGTGACCGGCTGGGTGATCTGCGCAATACAGGTATCCCAGTCTCCGTTGGCGGCCCAGGCCTCGTGCAGCGGATGCACCATGGCCGCCCCGACATAGAACAGCACGATCATGATCCGCTGGCCGTCAGCATTGGGATCAACGAGCTTCAGCAGCACCAGAGGAAGCAGCAGCACGCCAGCCACCAACAGGCTCCCCGGAACATAGGAGAGCAGCAGGCCGATAATGATCCCGTGCCACCAGCGAAATCCCGGAGCCCGGAGCGTACCCGGCTCTGCCTGTCTAACGGACGTCATGGGTCTTCCTCACTGACAGAACTCCAGCCAGATACTCGCCATTGCCACGGCAATTCCGGTCAGCAGCGAAAAAAACTCACCCGAATTGCGCGCTTCACGGTCATTGGCGGCCCGTCGTTCGGGTGCCTCATCAAGAACACGCATCAGATTGCTGATTTCGGCCTCAGCCTGCTGAGCCTGCCGCTGATCCAGCCGAAGACCCGTTGGATCGTTGACGGTCGCGAGGAACGTGCCCAGATTTCCCTCCTCCGCCGCCTTGCCAAGCCGCACGCGGCGTCGGGAACGCGACGTCCTGCTGCGCCACTGCCGCAGTTCTGTCTCCAGAAGCGGGAGAGCTCGCTGCGCCAGAAAACTCAGCGGCGCTTTGGCAAATTTTCTCTGGACAGCCGCAAGCAACGTCAGATCCGCCAGCCAGCCGGGAAGCCCTGCTTTCTGCGACTGAGAGAGAGGAATAACGCCCTGTCGGGCACAGTTCGCTTCCAGAAAAGACCGCATCTGGTCATCCAGAAAGCCGCTGCGTCCCAAAGCCTCGTCAGGCAGGTCTTCAATCCCCACATGCCCGTTCAGCCACTGCAACAGGCCTTCAGGCAGGGAAATCCGGGCCTCCAGACATTTCTTTGAAAGACAGGGAAGGAATCTGTTCAGATCATACGGCAAACGCCTGACAAGTTCGGCCCCCCTGAGCCCGATGCGCCGCGCTTCCACTGACAATGCTGAGATCTGGCGGCTCTGCCGCTGGGGCAGATGCGCTGACATGAAAGCATCCGGATTGGCCGCCATGAAGCTCAGGATATTGCGGATCGTTCGCTCGTCATCCGGAGCAGAAGGCTGGATGGTTGCCTGAACCAGCATCTGGGGCAGCGCTTCCGGCCAGAACCATGCCCCGCCCCAGAACATTGGCGCAGCCGGGTCGAGGACGGAAATCGCATGTGTGATGACCATCGTGGCAGGATCGACCGCCTTGCCGCCGCCTGTCGGCAGGAACGAGGCGCTCGCCTGCTCGATCAGCCCCGCCATGGCAGAGAGTTCAACCTCTCGGCTCAGCCAGTTGCTGACGACTTTCCTTTGCAGCAAGGCGGAAAATTCCGCGGGATGCCGACCCGCGTACCACGCCAGGGCCTGCGGCGTGTAAACGCTGTTTCCGCCGATCACGAGGGGAATACCTGCCGGCATAGCAGGCCGGACCGTAAAGACCTTGCTAGGCGCAATCGTCACGAGATCGCGTGGAGAAGGACGGCTGACGGGATCATCGGACAGCATCGCCGTCAACACCGAGCGCAACCCGACGGGCACATTCTGGCCGTCCATATAGGCAGCCGGGGTTCCAACCTCAAAACGCCGCTTGAGAATGTCGTTATCGGAGAGCCCTTCAAGAGGAAGCTTTCCGATGGCAAGCGACAGAATCAACACACCCAGCGAAAAAATATCGCAGCCTGTCGTTCCCTCGCCACGCGCAGACGGACGGCAGACCGCCGAAGACAGGGGTTCAAAAAGAACAGGCTGCTTCTCTCCCGGAGCCGCAGCCCCCAGAGGACCCAGCACGACCTTGTGCAATCCCGGCGCCACGAACAGATTATCAGGGCGGATGCTGCGGCATGTCAGCTTGGCCGCTTCCAGCCGCTGAAGGAGCGACGCCAGCGGACGGATGACCCCGTCGATCAACTGGCTTTCCGTCCATAAACCAAGCCCCTCCGCAAGCGAAGGCCCGGGCGGATGGGGACAGAGCAGCCACAAAGCCCCCTGATTGTATTCATGGGCCTGAATCGGGATCACGCTCTCATGGCGAAAGAACATGATTTCAGTCAGGCGGGAGGAGGCCGCGAGGGGAGCCAAAGCTAAATATGACGCCCCGGACGCCATCACGTCCTGGGCGGCATATGTCGCACAGCCACCGAAATCGGGCTGTTTGCGGTCCAGGCTGATCAGATACCGCTCGGCGATGAGCAGTTCCTGGCTGTTATCTGCCTGCGTGTCGGCCATTGAAATCCCATTGTTTCCCTGTCCGGTCTTTTGTGCCGGACAGGGATTGAGACTTCGTTAATGCAGGACCGATTCCAAAAAGCGGGAACTCAGTCTTCGAACGGATCACGCATCAGGATGGTGTCGTCGCGTTCCGGGCTGGTGGATAGCAGCGTCACCGGAGCCTCAATCAGTTCTTCGATGCGACGGACATACTTAATGGCCTGTGCCGGCAGCTCGGCCCAGGAGCGCGCGCCTGCGGTCGTTTCCTTCCAACCCGGCATCGTCTCGTAAACCGGTTTGACGCGGGCCTGCGCGCCCGGAGCGGACGGGAAGGTCTCGATCTTCTGGCCGTCCAGCTCATAGCCGACGCAGATCGAAATCTCGTCCAGACCATCCAGAACATCCAGCTTCGTCAGGGCGATGCCGCTGACACCACCAACGCGAACGGCACGACGGATCAGAACCGCATCGAACCAGCCGCAGCGACGAGGACGGCCCGTCACGGTGCCAAATTCATGGCCGCGCTCACCGAGGGTCCGGCCAGTCTGGTCATGCAGTTCGGTCGGGAACGGCCCCTCGCCCACGCGGGTCGTGTAGGCCTTGGCAATTCCGAGCACGAAGCCGACGGAAGACGGGCTGACACCGCTGCCAGAAGCGGCCACAGCCGCAACGGTGTTGGAGCTCGTGACATACGGATAGGTGCCGTGATCGACGTCCAGCATGACAGCCTGCGCACCTTCAAACAGGATGCGGCGACCAGCACGACGGGCTTCGTCCAGGCGATCCCAGACCTGGCAGGAGAACGGCAGCAGACGCGGCGTGATCTCGGTCAGGAAGTCCTTGAGCTGGTCTTTCGTGAAGGTCTCGGCGCCCAGACCGGCGAGCAGCGTGTTGTGGTGCAGGAGCAGTTCGTCCAGCTTCCAGTCCAGCGTCTCGGGCTCAGCCAGATCGCAGATGCGGATGGCGCGACGGGCCACCTTGTCCTCATAAGCCGGACCAATGCCGCGACCGGTCGTGCCGATCTTGTGCTCGCCACGGGCGGCTTCACGGGCACGGTCGAGCGCGCCATGAACCGGCAGGATCAGCGGTGCGTTCTCGGCGATCCACAGCGTCTCGGGCGTGACAACCAAGCCCTGCGCGGTCACCCGGTCGATCTCGGTCATCAGGGCCTTCGGGTCCACGACGACGCCATTGCCGATCACGCCGATCTTGCCACGCACCAGACCCGACGGCAGCAGGGACAGCTTGTAGACCTGATCGCCCACGACCAGCGTGTGACCGGCGTTGTGCCCCCCCTGAAAGCGGACAACGATATCGGCGCGGCTGGCGAGCCAGTCGACGATCTTGCCTTTACCCTCGTCCCCCCACTGGGTTCCGATCACGGTGACGTTGGACATGAGCTGACTTCCTAGAACTGACGATACAGGGGAAAAACGAAAGGGAACGACGGATCAGAGCGGCTGGGCCGCGCCATCCTTCCAGACATGTGAGCACCGCAGATGCTGTGCCTGAGCAACCGCATCTTCGTCATGCGACAGAGCGGACACCGTGGCGTAACCGGCCTTGTGTAGAGCCGAAAGACCAGGCGCATCAAAGTCAACCGGCACGTAACAACGCGGGCGCGACGCCGAGACCGGAGCCGCACGCAGAAGAGCCTGCGGACGCAGCGTCAGACCACAGGCAGGTTCCTGCCCCGCCAGATAGCGACCGCCACGTCCCAGTTCCTCACGCGAACCGGTCGAGAACACCGTGACGCAGAGGCCGGTATGATAGCGCCAGCCCCGGAAATCCACGGGATCGATCGTCAAACGCAGATCCGGACTGCGCTCGCGGATCGCGGCCACGGATGCGGCCAGACGCTCAAAATGTCCGACGATTTCCTTCGGGTAATCCAGCTCTGCCAGCAGGTCGAGTGCACGGTCGGCAGGGCCAGCAGCGCGGAGCATGACGGCCAGCATTCCGGCAATCGGGCCACCCAGTTCGGCCACGGCGCTGGCATCCTTGCGATCCAGTGCATGCAGCAGCGGCTCGCGATCAGCTTCGGGAATGACCCCTTCGATCAGCCCGAGCGCCAGAGCCGGCATGGACAGGTCGAAGGACACGCCCTCAATTCCAAGTTCCGCAAGCGCCTTTGCGCCGAGTGCGATGACTTCGGCATCGGCCTGAGCGCTGTCAGGGCCAATCAGTTCGATCCCGGCCTGCGAGACCTGACGATCCGCTTCACGACCCGGTGTACCTACGACGATGCAGCTTCCCGAATAGGACAGGCGCAGCGGGCGTGGGGCGTCCTGAAGGCGGATGCTCGCAATCCTCGCAATCTGCGTCGTCATGTCCGGACGCAGCGCCATCATGCGATGCGAGTTCGGGTCCATCAGACGAAAGGTCTGGGGGGCCAGGGATTCGCCTGAACCACCCAGCAGGGAGCTCTCAAATTCCAGCAGAGGCGGCCGGACGCGCTGATAGCCGTGACGGGAAAATGCTTCCATCACGCTGGCGATGCCGCGGGCTTCAGCCTCGGCTTCCCCTGGAAGAAGATCGGCAAAGCCGGAAGGCAGCAGGGCCGCGCTGGGAGTCTCGGAATACAGGCTCATGCCGAAAACTCCATCCGGGTCTGTTCATGGGCCCAGTCGAGCCAGGGGAGAAGCGCTTCAATATCGGCTGTCTCGACCGTCGCACCGCCCCAGATGCGAAGCCCCGCAGGAGCATCACGATAGGCCGCGAGATCGTAACCCGCACCTTCCTTCGCGACGAGCCCGGTCAGATGCTTGACCGCCTTGCCCTTCGCCTCGTCAGACAGGCTTTCAAACCACGATGCGGTGATTTTCAGGCAGATCGAGGTACTGGAACGCGTCTCTTCCTTAGCCGAAAGAAAAGAGACCCAGTCCGCTGTCGCAATCCACCGAGCCACAGCCGCCAGATTTCGCTGCGAACGGGCCTTCAGGGCGGGAAGACCACCAATCTGCTCGGCCCAGCGCAGCCCATCCAGCGCATCCTCGACGCAGAGCATGGACGGCGTGTTGATCGTATCGCCTTCGAAGATGGCCTCAATCAGACCTTTCTTGTTGGCCAGACGGAAAATCTTGGGCAGCGGACGCGGAGACGGTTGGGCCAGACGAGCGGCAGCACGCGGGCTGAGCGCCACCATGCCGTGCGCAGCCTCGCCACCCAGCGCCTTCTGCCAGGACCAGGTCACGATATCGAGCCTGTCCCATGGCAGATCCATCGCAAAAGCCGCAGAGGTGGCGTCACAGATGACCAGACCTTCGTGTCCTACCGGAATGGCGCTGGCGTCCGGGATACAGACACCCGACGTCGTGCCGTTCCATGTCAGAACGACATCGCGGGTCCAGTCCACTTTCGCCAGATCCGGCAGCTCGCCATAAGGCGCATCCAGAACGCGCAGATCCTCGATTTTCAGGACATCGCGCAGATCCTGCGCCCAGGTTCCGGAGAAGCTTTCAAAGGACAGGACGTCGATGCCGCGCTCACCGGCGAGTGCCCACAGGATCATTTCCACAGCGCCCGTATCGGACGCCGGAACGATGCCAACGCGCCAGCCCGACGGAATGCCGAGTAGGTCTTTCGAGCGGGTGATGACGTCTTTAAGGCGCGCACGACCTTCCGGCGCGCGGTGCGACCGGCCCAGCAGGGCCTGATCCAGACCGGAAAGCGACCATCCGGGACGCTTGGCGCAGGGACCTGAGGAGAAGAACGGGCGGGAGGGTCTGACAGTCGGCTTGGACATGCTCGTTCCGGGCTGATCGGTCCTGAGGTCATTCCGGCAGGAAATGACCGCTCATGGTGCGAGAGAGGGGATTCGAACCCCTATGCCTTTCGGCGGTCGATTTTGAGCCGACTGCGTCTACCGTTCCGCCACTCTCGCGCGGGCGGCCCGAACCCTAATGCATTCCCGGCGAAAGTGCCAGACCGCAAAATCCGGACCGTAATTGAAGAAGCGCCTTACAGATCCAGCATCAGAAGCAGGTTCTGAATGGCGGCTCCTGAGGCACCCTTTCCAAGGTTGTCCAGCCGCGCGGTCAGGACAACCTGTTCACCGTTATGATGGACGCGAAGTTCCATGTCGTCGGTGTTGGCGAGGGTATCTGCCACAAGCTGCGTCTCGGCAGGGACGACGCGCACATGCTTACATCCGGCATAGGCCTCCTGAAGCACCGCTTCGAGCTCCGCAGCCGAGGGCTGTCCCGGCAGATCTTTCAGATGCAGCGGGATGGACACGATCATGCCCTGCGGGAAATGCCCGACCGATGGCACGAACAGCGGCTGGCGCGTCAGGCCGGAATAGTGCCGGATTTCAGGCAGATGCTTGTGCTTGAGGTTCAGCCCATACAGGAAGAAAGCCGGACCGCCGTTCTTTTCATGCTCCTCGATCGCGACCCGCCCGGCCCCGCTATAGCCGGAGACGGCGTTGATCGAGACGGGGTGATCGGCCGGAAGCAGCCCCGCCCGGACCAGCGGACGCATAAGAGCGATCGCACCTGTCGGATAGCAGCCGGGATTGGCCACGAACCGCGCACCCTTGATGGCAGCAGCCTGTTCCGCACCCATTTCGGGGAAACCGTAGATCCAGCCATCGGCAATGCGGTGCGCCGTACTGGCATCCAAAATCCGGACATCCAGCCCCTCGGCCAGCGCCACCGTCTCGCGTGCGGCATCATCCGGCAGACACAGGATGGCGACATCGGCCTGCTCAAGCATGGAGCGACGCGCCGCCGTATCCTTGCGCAGCGCCGGGTCAATAGACAGGATTTCCAGACCATAAGAGGCCGGAAGCGCCTCGATCCGCTGGCGAATGCCCAGACCTGTCGTGCCGGCTTCCCCGTCAATGAAAATGCGTGCCATGCGCCATCCACCCTGTCTGCAAATCCGCCCGCCAATTCGTAGCGGGCAGGCTCCTGAAACGTCCGGCAGTCGTTTTACGTCGGGAATGTCATGCTGTCACCCGCGAGCATCGCACCGGAAGCTTTCATCCACGATGCAGCACGGGTATGAACCGTCCGGCACGACAACAGCAGGATCTCCCCATGACCCAGTCCGACCCGTCGCTCCCCCAGCCGTCCCCCCGGCAGATCGACCGCCTGCTGGATGTCATGAAGCGCCTGCGGGACCCTGAAACCGGCTGCCCTTGGGACGTGGAACAGACCCCGACCACGATTGCCCCCTTCGCGATCGAGGAAGCCTATGAAGTCATGGATGCCATCGCCCGTGACGATCAGGCTGCCATTCCGGACGAACTGGGTGATCTGCTGCTTCAGGTGGTTTTTCAGGCCCGGATGGCCGAGGAAGCCGGGCATTTTGATTTCCAGGCCGTCGCAGGCACGATCGCCGACAAGCTGGTGCGCCGTCACCCGCATGTTTTTGGCGATGCGGCGATGGATGACGACACTTGGGAGCGGGAAAAGGAAGCCGAGCGCCAGCGTAAGGCGGAATACGGCACGCTGGCAGGTGTCGCCCTGCCGCTGCCTGCCCTGATGCGCGCCGCCAAGCTGACGCGCCGTGCCGCCCGCGTGGGCTTCGACTGGGATGACGCCACCGGCATTCTCGACAAGGTCCATGAAGAAATCGACGAGCTGAAAGCCGAATTTGGCGGCGACCGCGACCGGATCGAGGACGAACTCGGCGACGTCCTGTTCACGGTCGCCAGCCTCGCCCGCAAGCTGGATATCGACCCCGAAGCCGCCCTGCGCCGGAGCAACGCCAAATTCACCCGCCGCTTCGAAGCCATGGAAGCCATGCTGTCTGAAAAGGGACAGACCATGGCCGAGCAGGATCTGCCGACGATGGAAGCGCTGTGGCAGGCTGCGAAAAAGCTCCCGGGAATGAAATGAAAGCCCGTGCGGGGCACGCCAGACTTTCAACCCGAATGTAACGCACTCACAAATCGCAAATGTAACAGCGATAGCGGCCCTGAATGAATACACTCCGTATCACTCGGTTACAGGGCTCCTTATCCTTTATTAACTTTCAGGATTGAAAATAGCTCCGTACCCACCACACGGAGTCTTTTCATCATGACAGGCATTTCTTCCGTCGGATCTTCCGCCATGAGCAGCCTTTACAGCTCGGGCAGCGCGTCTTCTTCCAGCTCGTCCTCGTCATCCAGCAGCACGTCCTCCACGCAGGAAACGACCACGACCAAGCTGAACGCCGATGGCTCCACGACGAC
>CALFLO010000123.1 GCA_937880175.1 uncultured Gluconobacter sp. | reverse complement strand
GCTCCAGACTGGGCGGTGCCGAGATGCAGGGTCTGGCGCATGATGATTGGCAGCCAGGACATCAGCAGGAAGTTGGCGTAATTGGCGCAGCACTGCGCGATTACGATGCCCCAGAACGCCGAAGAGCGGAACAGGGTCGGCACCGAAATCAGGGAAAAGGATGAGGCCTGTGTGCCGCGTGCCGGGCGCGGATGGGTCAGGAGCCAGACGGCGGACCAGACCAGCCCCAGCGCGCCGAGCAGCGAAAATGCCGGACGCCAGCCATAATGGGCAATGAGCCAGCCCCCGGAAGCAGCGCCGCAGGCCAGCCCGATGGGAATGCCGCAGATGAACGCCGTCATCATGAGGCCGCGTTCATGCAGGGGCGCCCAGGCCCGGACCACCTTGTTGCCCAGAGCAAATGTGGGCGCTTCTCCGACGCCCAGAAGGATGCGGGTGGCGATGAAAGCGGGGACCGTGGCGGTCAGGCTTCCGAGGATCATGGCGATCGACCACAGCGCAACTGCTGCGGCACCGATGATGCGGACCCCGAAGCGGTCCAGAAGGATCGCTCCGGGAAGGTTGAGAATGAAGTAGGACCAGAGGAAGCTGGAGAGGACCCAGCCCGTTTCCCCGGGCGTGAGCGCGAATTCATGGGCGATCTGGGGCATGCCGACGGAAAGGGCAGCCCGGTCTCCGTAACAGATCACGCACATGGCGATGGTCAGGGCATAGATAACGTACCGGAAAGGCCGGCGATCTTCAGGAACTGTCTGGGAAACTGTCTGCAAGAAACTGCGCCTTTCTCCGGTAAGTCTTAGAAGCTCAGCCCGGTCTGGACGTAATACATGCCGCCGTTGAAGCCGTAAGGCGAGTAGTAGGCGTATTTATACTCATTGAAGAGCGGTGCGGCCGTCGCCTTGGGGACGCGGGTTGGGAACTTGTTGCCCAGGTTGTTCGCGCCCACCGTGACGCTCCATTTCGGCAGGATCTTGTAGCTGACCGACATGTTGGTCAGGAAGGCCGGACGCTGCTCCATGGGCGCTGCCGTCGGACTGGCCAGGAAGATGATGGAGCCGTAGCGCTGTTCCTGCACCATCACGTTCCACTTGCCATAGTTCCAGTTGACCGAGAGGTTTTCCCGGTTTTTTGGCGCGGAGTGCAGGAGCATCTCTTCGGCATAGGTGTTGAACGTGGACAGTCCCATGTTCGATAGAACGGCCGGTGTCTTGTTGCGGCTGCGAATTTCGTTGTCGGAATAGTTGAACGAGAAATCGAAGCGGAACGTGCCTGCGCGTTTGGTATGCAGTGTATAGTTGGTGTCGATGTCCCCGCCATAGGTCTGGGTGTTGACGGGGTTCGTGTAATACGAGGCGTAAGTGACGTTGTTCAGGCCCGAAGCCGCGAGAATGTCGGCTACGCCCGTGCCGCCAAGGGTCGTGGTGCTGGCCAGACGGTCATTGATCGCGATGTAATAGAGGTTTGCCGTGACGTTCCAGTCCTTGAGGGGGGTCGCGTCAATCCCGATGCTGTAATTGCGGGAGTATTCGCCCTTGATATGACCGGCACCGAGAGCCTTTGCAGCAACGCTGCTGTTGGGGAGCTGGTCCACGGCATAGGTGGCGAAGGGCGCGTTATAGAAATAATAGGTCTGACCCAATGTCGGCGGACGATAGCCGGTATTGATGCTGGCGCGGATCGCCCAGTGCTTGTTGAAGTTGTATCGCGTTCCGATCGACCCCGTGGCGACGGTGGCAAGATGGCTGTAGCTCGTGGCGCGGCCGCCGAGGGACCATTCCCATTTTTTCGTGACGTAGAAATCCAAGTTGACGTTGCCATCATAGACGTCACGACCACGGTTCGTTACGGCGAGCGGTACGTTGCCCGCATGATCGGTTGCGCCCAGGCCTGTCCAGGAGGCCTCTTCACCGCCTGTCATCTGGAACGTATCGCGTCGATACTCTCCGCCGAAACGAAGGGTGATTGGTTTGGGAAGCCATGACGTGTGGAAGAAGCGCGAACCCCGCAGGCCTGTGGAAATCTCGGACGTGATCGTCTTGCCATCATAGAAATCACGCGGGCTGGAATCCCCGAGAGAGATGTTGTTGCTGTCGAGGGTTGAATAGGCCTGATCGTCCCGGCCGTAATTGACGTACGCATCCCACGCGAAACCGAATTTATGCGCCTTGATCCCGTTGTCGGTTTCGAAATCGTACTGGTCCATGCCGATATAAGGCTGCGCGCCATTCGGCCAGAGGTTGATGTTGGTCAGGCTGTTTCCCGCACTGCGATACGTCTCGGCAACATGCGCTTTACGGTGGCTGAATGTCGAAGTGCTGTAGAGGTCCAGGTTTTCTCCCAGCGGGACAGACATGTTCTCGCTGAGGGTTTCCAGTGTTGATTTTGGAATACCGAGACCGCGTTGTACATCCCGGCTGGCCGTTTCGTTCCGGGAATCACCGACGGGATAGAGCTGTCCGACGAAGAGGCCGCTGCGGTTGGTGGGAAGCTGGTGAGTAACCTGGGCCGCAAGATCAAGATAGCCGCCGCTTTTGCCAAGGGCTGTGGCCCAATCTGCATAACCGTTCAACGCCTGTCCGTCGCCCGCGTAGAAACCGCTGTTCTGAAAGTTGATGGAGCCGCCATGGGTTCTCTGCTTGAGAACGATATTGACCGCGCCTGCCAGAGCGTCCTGCCCGTAGAGTGCTGATGCCCCTTCGGTAATGACCTCGATATGATCAATGGCGGAAATCGGGATCAGCGAAATATCAGTCGGTTCGGTGCCCCAGTTCGGTCCTGCATTGGCGTTGAAGTTTGCACCGATGTGACGACGATGTCCGTTGACGAGGATCAGCGTATCGTCGGCGGACTGTCCGCGGAGCTGCATCGTTTGAATGAAGCCGCTGTTGCCAACGCCGGACTGTGGTGGGGACGTGATTGCCGCGGAAGCTTGCGCAAGTGCCTGCATGACATTTGTCTGACCGGTGGCCAGAAGCTGGCTGCCGGAAACGAGCGTGACCTGCGTGGTGCTGTGCACCGGGGTCGACGCTGTCATCACAGACTGGCCGGTGGTTTCGGTGCCGGTGACGTGCATTTCCTCTGGGGCGGATTTCGAGATGATCGATGTCCGGCGAGTGGTGGATGCTAAGCGGGGCGGCGTGGTTTTTGCCGGGGGTGCCACGGCGTGTTTGCGTGTCTTCGAGGCGGAATGCGTTGGCGTTTTTGCCTGGGCGGTGGAGCCCAGCGCTGACGGATAAAGTGATACGAGCGTGCTCAAGGCGGCGCCGCACATCAGGAAAGCCTTGGGTCCGAAACACTTGCTCATGGGCATCCCCTCATTCCTTGCCGGGGTCGGCAGGACAGATAGTGTTATATTCTTTTCATGAGCAAATCACACATATAACGAAGCGGCAACTAAAATGTTCTTCTTGAGAAACGGAGTCTGATTCTTTCATAGGATCCTTACGGAGTATTGCTATTTTGGTGGTTGGAAAAGATTTCCGGATTCTTTCGCTCAGAGGGTTCTGGCCTTAACGATAAAAAAAATGTCTAATAGCCGTTTCGAGAAAAACTTTTTATGTCTGTCGATCCATGATTTCTGAACTCAGAACATTCGTTATTGCCGCGCAGATGGAAAGTTTTGCTGCGGCCGCCAAGACTGTAGGTCTGACCCAGTCGGCCATTAGCGCCCAGATCCGCCGGCTGGAGGAGGAACTTGGCTATGATCTCTTTGAACGTACAGGGAGGTCGGTGAGGTTGACGGAGGCCGGGAACGGGATCCTCTGCCAGGTCGAGGATATTCTCTCTTCTTTTGAGGCGCTCCGGGGTGTGGCGCGTATCAGGTCGGACAATGCGCTATTACGGATTGGAGCAATTTCAACGGTTCAGACGAGCCTTCTGGCTCCGGCCATTGCAAGGCTGCATCTCGAACTGCCGGACCTGAAGGTGCGGATCGTTCCCGGTCTGTCTATGGGGCTTCTGGATCGTCTGGACGCAGGCGAGCTGGATGCCGCTCTGATTGTTCGTCCGCCCTTTGGCCTGATGCAGTATATGCAGTGGCATCCCATCGTCAGGCAGGACTATGTCATGGTGGTGCCAGCCCATACGGAAAATGAAGACTGGCGTCAGATCCTGGAGACGCAGCCTTTCATCCGTTATGACAGCCGCTCTTTCGGGGGGCGCACCCTTGACCGTTTCCTGAGAGCGCAGGGTATTTCTCCGGATCAGGTCATCGAAACGGAAGAACTTCACACAATCCTGCAGATGGTTGCCAACAATATGGGCTGTTCGATCATCCCCTATATATTCGCAGTCAGCGTCGTCCCGAACATCCGTGTCCTGCCTCTGGGAGAGCCAAGAATTTCGCGGGAAGTGGGAGTCATGACGCTGCGTGGCCGCGTGGCGCAAGGGCAGGAGGCACTGATCCGTTATCTGGATGAGGCTTCCCGGGAGCATGCGCCGCCCGAGCCATGGAAATCCTGATGACCGTTCAGGCTTCGGTCTGCCACACAAGGACGGGGGCGTCGCTGGTTCCGCCCATCCTGAGCACGGTCCCGAAAGGCGCTGACAGGGCTGCGAACTTTTCCAGGATCTGCCGTCCTTCTTCCCCGCCCGCCAGCGAGGGAGTCCCGCGCACATGCGCCGCCGGACTAAGGCTGAGCGTGATCGGATGGATTTCCAGGCTCTTCAGCATTCCGTCCTGGTAAGTGCCGATTGGCATGATCGTTTCCCAAAAACGCGTCTCGGCCGGAAAACCCTTGGCATCGTTGTTGCTGCGGGCCTTGTAAAGCCGATGAGGGGTCAGGTCCGGGCTCACGCGGTTTGCCATATAGGATTCTACCGGCAGACGCTCCACGAGCTCATTTTGTCCGATGAAATTGCCCAGACTGTAGAAGATGGGTTTTCCGTTGCGAATTTCCATGCCACGCAACAGATGCGGGCCATGGCAGGCGACAATATCCGCGCCGGAATCAATTGCCTGATGCGCGGCGGTGATGAGGAAATCGGCCGGGATTTCAACGTCGAGCTGGCCGTCACCATTATAGCCGCTCTCATGGGCGTGGATGCTCAGGATTACGGTGTCGGAAACCATTCGGGCTTCAGCGATCCAACGGCTGACGGCCTTGATATCCGTTGTGTTCGGGGTGGTAGAGACTTTCGTTTCGTCACCCGCCTGGAAATTCAGGTTTTCAAAGGCGAGGACACCTTCGGGCGCGGGAAAGGCAAACCCCAGCTGGATCTTGTCATCCTTGACGCGCTGTAGGCCGAGTTTCTGGTAAATGTCCCGCAGCGAGGCCATTTCTTCCGTAGAAACATGATGCATGGTGCTGTAGCGCAGCGGATTGATCCCCGGCCGCCCCTGCATCACGGCGGTCTGCATCGCTGCTTCCTGTCCCCTCGCAAAAGTGGAAGTGCAGGAGATCATGGCGACCGTGCCGGCGGGATGGGTGAAATAGGTCGGGCGCCGGGCGTCTTCCAGATGGGCGCCGATGCCAGCATAGCGCATTTTGCGGCTGTTCAGCTCGTCCAACGTCTTGCGCAGACCCGAAATGCTGTAATCCAGAGAATGGTTGGTGGCTGCAGCGAAAAGATCAAATCCGGCGTCGTTCAGTTCATCCAGAACCCAGGATGACGCTCCAAAATGAGTGCCGCCCATATCCAGTGCCGGATCCCCAACAAAGTCATTCGGGACCAGTTCCAGGTTAGTGAAGGAGATGTCGCAGGAACGGATCATGTCGAAGAGAGGAGAAATTTTCGGATCAGTCCGGCTGTTGAGTTGCCGAAAGAGAATACTGTCACCCGTCAGGCAGATTTTCATCAAAACAGTCCAGAAAAGCAGTTGTTTTTGAAGGAAAAGGTTCTTTGGAAGTATGGATATAGAAGATTGATGGTCTGTCCAGTTGCAGGAGCCCTGTTCAGGTGATGGTTTTGTCATCTTCTTGGTGTATAAAAATCATACTTTCTGCTCTGGAGTGTCTGGATTTTCTTTTCAGGACGGCGGTAGCTGCGTTTGCAGGATTTCCAGCAGGCGATTGACCAGCCGTCGGCGCGGTGAATTCCTCTGAATGAGGAAGCCGAGATTTCGGCAGGGTGCGGGGGCGGGGAGAGGAATTTTCCGAAGATGGATTCCTTCCGGCCAGGGAAGGGCCCAGTCAGGGACGAGAGAAACGCCTGTTCCCTGATGCACGATGATGGCGATGGCATCGAGGGAATCGAGTTCGAGGCGCTCATGCGGCCAGATCCCCGATTTTCGCAGATATTCATCGGCGAGACGGCCACCCCACTGGTTTCGGTCATAGCGGATGAACGGATTGTTCCGGAGAATGTCGTGGGGATCCGTCTCCGACACATGTTCTGGCGCCAGCACGACCAGCGGCTCCGAGCGCAGGGTCTGCCAGACACAGGTCTTGGGAATTTCAAACGGAGGCTCAACGATGAATGCGGCGTCGATATTGCCGTCCAGAACGGCATTGTGCAGGCCGGATGACGAACCTGGCGTGATATGCAGTTCAATGTCCGGGAAGCACTCGAAGAAACGCTTGAGATAGGGGGGCAGGAGGCCGTTCGCCGCACTGGATATGGCCCCGATCTGGAGTTTGCCGACCGGGTTATCGCTGGCGGCGATGGCGCACAGGTCGCGTACGCTCGTTATGATCGCACGGCTCTGTTCGATAATGGCCAGACCCTGTTCCGTCGGACGGACATTGCGCCCGTCCCGTTGCACGATTGCACAGCCGATCTCGTCTTCGAGCGTACGGATGCGCTGGGCGACGCTGGCGGGCGTCAGGCGAAGCTGTCGCGCCGCTGCGGCCAGAGACCCCTGCTCGATAACGATCAGGAAGCTTTCGAGAAAACGTGTGTCCATGAGCAGGTCTCCGGGTGGTCGGTCGGAACACGGGAGGGGATCGGGTTTAGATTCTGTAGAGGGCCGGACGGATCCTGCTGAGCCTTTCAGGCGCGCCGTCCCGGATGACGAAGGTCTCACCCACACCAGCGGCGAGGCCGCTCTGGGCGTCTCCCAGCATGATATGGACGAACAGCACCATCCCCTGTTCGAGCAGGAGTGGATTGCCGGAATAGATCATGGGAGGTGCGTCCATCCATGAGGGGCGGAACGTGGCCCCGAGGGAATATCCGCATGCCGAAAAGCGGGCACGTTCGTAACCGAAATGGTCAAGCGTGCTGCGGTGGATGTCGTCCAGTCGGCCGATCGGCTCACCGGGGCGGGCAGCCTGCAGGACTTTTTCGAGGGCCTCGACCGTGGCTGCATGCATGTGTTCCTGCTTCGCAGGTACGGCGCCGATGGTGACCGTGTGTTCCGTGCATACATTGTAGCGACGATAGGAGGCTGCGAGTTCAAGGACGATCTGGTCTACGTCTTCCAGCTGGCGGGCGCTCCCAAAACCACGTCCGTAAATCGCCCGGGGGCCGGTATTGACCATGGGGCCTGCGGCGGGCATGTCGCCACCGCCGTTCAGCATGGCGGTCACACCTGCTGCCGTGACCGAACTGTCCAGAACACCAGGGCGCACGGAGCGGATCATGGCTTCGACCGCATCATCAGCCAGCCGGGCCGAGCGCCGGACCAGTCCGAGCTCGGCCTCTGATTTTATCAGTCTCTGATCCCGGACAATGGCGGAGCCGTCTTCCAGAACAAACTGAGGGCTGAGCGTATTGCGAACGCTTTCCCAGTTGAATCCTGTCAGGCCATAGGTGGCGAGCTCCACCCCCAGGCGTTCGCCCTCAAGGCCTAGAGCCCGGAGAATGGAGGCGAGATCTGCCGCCGGATTGGCATCGTTCGCATTGTACCAGATGTGTACGTCTTCGTAGAGAGAGGCCCGCAGAGCCTGGCTCTGATCTGGCCTGCGGGTCAGGAGGGCAACAGCGTTTCCGTCAGCGGTGATAATGCCACATTGGAAAAAGACGTACCCCGCAGTGTCGAATCCCGTCAGGTAAAGATGACTTTCCTGCGCGAAGACCAGAAGCGCTGCGAGCCCGGATTCCCGCAGCTTCTGCCCGGTGCGTTGCAGCCTTGCGCGGTATTCGTTTTCAGGAAAAGTCAGGGAAACCGTTCTGCCGGAATCCGTTTTCCCGGAATGGCCCAGCGATGTGTCGGATGTGAACATACGGGAATCTCCCCAATTTCTGTCAGGACGGTCAAAACGAATCCGGAAAGAAGCGGAACCGTTTCTTTTATCTGGACTTAGCATCGGGACTCTGCTGGGATGCAAGTGGAATACCACTTAAATGCCGGTAAAATCGTCATGTCCTCGACAATCCTGGATCTTTCTGCCGAAGGGTCATCCGTTTCCCTGACGGAGCTTGCCTATCAGAAGCTCCGTGCCTACCTGCTGCAAGGTACGCTTCCGGCTGGAACGCTGATCGCGGAACGGCGTCTTGCCGAGCAGATGGGTCTTTCCAGGACGCCGGTGCGCGATGCGCTGAGCCGGCTGGAGGGGGAAAGGTTCCTGTCCCGGAATGGACGGATGCTTTTTGTCGCCACGGTTTCGGTGAAGGAAATCATCGATATCCTTTCCATACGGCGCCTGCTTGAAAGTGATGCCGCACGGCTTGCAGCCCGGAACATGCCACTCTCAAAAGTAGCTGAACTCCGTCAGGAAATCGAAGCGATGATCGCCAGTGGCCATGTCTCTGATGAGGAGCACTGGAGCGCGGATGATCATCTGCATACCGGCCTGGCGGATACTTCAGGGAATCACGAGCTCAGTCGGATCATTGATCTCCTGCGCAAGCGGACGCGGATGTTTGGCATGACCCGCATTCCCAGTCGCTTTGACGCTGGAATCCGGGAGCACCTCGCTATTCTGGATGCCGTGGCTGCCCGTGATGGTGATCGTGCGGCGGAGCTGATGCGGGTGCATCTGGATGGAGCGCGGGACGCCATTATTGAGGCTCTTCAGGGAGGAACTGTCTGAATATGACGGGCAAGAAGCTGCTTTTCCTGGGCAACGGCAAGGCACGCATGTCCTCCGCGCGACTGGACCTGCGCTTTGCTTCCCACGGGCTGGATGTCGAAACCTTCTGGGCTTACGGCGATGAATTTCCCGAAAGTCTGGACGGGTATTCGGGCATTTTCCTCTCGGGAAGTCCGCATGGGGCCTATGAGGATGTTCCGTTCATTCACCGGGAACATGAGCTGATCCGCGATGCGGCGGAACGTGGGATCCCGATGCTGGGGATCTGTTTCGGTCATCAGATCCTTGCGTCTGCTCTGTGCGGACGGGACCAGGTTTTCCGGCGTGAGCAGTGTGAGGTTGGCTACAAATGGCTCGAAGTGACCCCCGAGGCTCATGCCGATCCCGTCGGCTCCCATCTGGGGCCGAAAATGCACATGTTCGTCTGGCATAATGACGAAGTCCGCGCGGATCATCCCGATATGCGTATTCTCGCATCTTCCGATCTGTGTCCGAACCAGGTCTGGCGATACCGGGATCTGCCAGTGTGGGGCATCCAGGGCCATCCCGAAATTACCCTTGAGACGGCAAAAGACTGGTTTGAGGCCAGTCGCGCGCGTCTTGAACATGATGGCGCCGATCTTGATGAACTGATGCGGACTGCCAGTGAGGCAGAGGACGCGAAGATGATCCTCGATCGTTTTGCCCGGTTGTGTTGCCAATGAGGCGATGCTTTCTTCTGAGTGCGGCGTTTGTAGCGGCGTTCTGCCTGGTGCCGACGGCACGGGCGGGCGAGGTCGTGTTCGCAAGCTGGGGGGGCGCGTATGCCGATGCCGTTCGCGATGCATGGATCACGCCCTTTACAAAGAAGACGGGGATTTCCGTCATCGAGGATACGGGCCCGTCCCTCGCGAAAATCAAGGTCATGGTGCAGACGGGCAGCGTGAGCTGGGACGTCGTGGGGACAAGTGGCGTTAGCTTCGTTCTCGGGGTGCAGCAGGGCCTGTTCGAGCCAGTGCCTGCGGATCTGGTTGATCAGTCCCACATCATTCCGGGCGCCCGCAGCCCGTATGGCGTGCCGTCTGAAATTTTCGGCACGCTGATCGGATACTCGCGTCAGGCTTTTCCGGCGCATCCGCCGGAAAGATTTGCGGATTTCTGGGATGTGCAGCGTTTTCCCGGGGGGCGCATCCTGCCTGCCCGCCCGGTAACGGTTCTGGAGGCCGCATTGGTGGCCGATGGTGTGCCTGTGGCCAACGTCTACAGGGTCCTGTCCACGTCCGCAGGACTGGACCGGGCGCTGAACAAGATCCGGCAGATCCGTCCGTCCGTTGTGCTCTGGTGGAACTCGGCTGCACAGCCTGTTCAGGCGCTCGCGAGCGGAGATGCCGTCATGGCGCTGGGCTGGAATGGCCGGTTTCAGGATGGGGAGGATGCAGGGCTTCCGATCGGGGTGTCCTGGGCTCAGAGCATTCTTCAGGTCGGGTATTTTCTGCTTCTGAAAGGGGATCCAGACCGCAAGGAAGCGCTGGATTTCATGCGCTATATCGCGTCTGCCGAGGCTCAGGCCCGGCTGAGCCGCTTCATTTCCTACGGCCCTGTCCGCACGGATGTTTTCGGGCAGATTGCTCCGGCCATCCAGGCTCACCTGCCGTCTTCGCCAGAGCATCTGCGCGATGCGCTGTTTGTCGATAATGCCTGGTGGGCCGAGCACGGACAGGACGCCACCGAACGCTATACCTCAGTGATGCAGGGAAACTGATGAGCGACACCGACTACTGGTTCACCCGTGCCGAACACGACCAGCGTATTGCGCGCGTCCAGCAGATCCTCAGATCCCGTGGACAGGATGCACTGATTGCATTCATGCCGGAATCCATGACGTGGCTGACCGGATATTTCACCCGTGCCTATGGGGGATTCCAGTTCGCCATTATCCCCGCGTCAGGAACGCCATTCGTTGTGCTGCGTGACGTCGAGAAATTCCATTTCGACCGTACGTCCCATTATCCGGACTGTGCGTTGTGGAGCGATAGCGATGTTCCATTGCAGGTCGGGGTGCGGGCCATTGAGCGGCTTCTGGGGAAACAGCCGAAACTTGCCGTGGAGTTGTCGGCCTGGACGCTGTCGGTCGCGAATTACCTTGCGCTGAAGGATGCTCTGCCAGGAGCCTGCATTGAGGATGCCGGGAGCATGGTTGCGGCTCTGCGGTTGATCAAGTCTCCCGCGGAAGTCGCGTTCCAGCGCCGGGCGGCACGGGCGGCGGAAGCCGGAATGCAGGCTGGAATCGACAGTGCTCAGGCCGGTGCCAGCGAGCGGGATATGGCGGCGTCCATCTGTTCCGCGATGATCCTGAAAGGAAGCGATCTTCCCGGGCCGGGTGTCCTGTCCTCCGGGGAGCGGGCATTCCATCTGCATGGGTCCTACAGTGACCGGGTTCTGGAAGCCGGGGATCTCGTACAGCTCGAAACCACGCCGAATGTGCGGCAGTATCATGCCCGCTTCATGCGTCCCATGAAGGTCGGGACGGCTACGGATGCGGAATATCGACTTGCGGAGACGCTCATCGACATTCAGGACCGCGCGCTGGCCACTGTGGCGCCGGGTGTGTGTGCCGCAGTGCCCGATGCGATCTATCGGGAGGGTGTTCTGGGTGCCGGACTGTGCTCTGAATATACGAACAAGACCTTCTATTCGGTCGGGTTGATGCTGCTGCCCAATTCGGGAGAGATGCTGTCTGCAGTGCCCGAAAGCCAGTGGGTTTTCGAGCCGGGCATGGTGTTTCATTCCTATGTGCTGGCGCAGGGCATGGGGATGTCCGAGACCATTCATGTCCATGCCGGAGGCTGTGAGCGTCTGACGCACTTTCCTCGTCAGTTGTTCGTGACCTGACCATGACGCTGCTTGCCCTACGGTCCGGTGGTCGCTGGTTCGCTGACAATTTTCGCGGACTGCGTGTCGTACTGGTGCCTGCATGCTTCCTGGCTGTCCTGTTTGTATGGCCGGTGCTGCGTTTGCTGGCGCTGGGTTTCGGGGATGAAGCGGGGCCGTTTCATTCCTATCTGCGTGTGTTCACGGTGCCTGCCTATCGTGAGGCGATCCTGACCACGTTCGGAATCGCGCTTGCCGTGACCGTATTGTCTGTGCTGCTGGCCTATCCGGTGGCCTATCTGATGGCGACGGTTTCACCGCGTATGGCGCGTATCCTCGGGATCGGTGTGTTGCTGCCGTTCTGGACGAGTGCGCTGGTGCGGACCACGGCATGGATTATGCTGCTGGAGCGCTACGGCATGCTCAACAGCATCCTGATGCGGGCGCATCTGATCCGTCACCCGGTGGCGTTCGTCTACAACATGTCTGGCGTACTGATTGGCATGAGCCATGTGCTGATGCCGTTCGTGGTCTTTCCCCTGTACACGGCCTTCCGCGGACTGGACCGGAACCTCGTGCAGGCTGCCATGCTCCTGGGGGCAGGCCCGCTGACGCTGTGCCGGAAGATTTTCATTCCTTTGACAGCCCCCGGTGCCCTTGCCGGTGCGAACATCGTGTTCATGAGTGCGCTGGGCTACTATATTACCCCCGCGCTGATGGGCGGTCCGGCGCAGACGATGGTGTCGCAGCTGATTTCCTTCAATGTCAGCGAACAGCTCGACTGGGGGATGGCCGGCGCTCTTTCTGGCGTCATGCTGGTTCTGACGCTTGCGGCGTTCTTCCTGTGCCGGGGTGTTCTGGAAAAACGTCTTAAAGGACGTGTTGTCACAGCCGCGCGTCCCTATGGCGAGGGCCTGTCCGGAAGGTCCGGAGCAGGGTGGGGGATGGTTGTTGCGGGGTGTGCCGTCATGATCTTCCTGCTCGCGCCGATCGTCATCGTCTTTCCGATGAGTGTCAGTGCGTCTCCAATCCTTATGTTCCCGCCGCATGGTCTGTCTTTTCGCTGGTATCATGAGCTTCTGAGCCGGCCGCAATGGGCTGCAGCATTCTTCAACTCCCTGAAGGTCGCGCTGATTGCCGTCCCGGTGGCCACGGTTCTGGGGACGCTGGCGGCGATCGGTCTTGCCCGGATGAAGGGAACGCTCGCACAGATTCTGGAAGGTCTGTTCATCCTGCCGATGGTCGTTCCGGCCATTATTCTGGCAGTGGGGCTTTATTACCAGCTTACGCCGTTTGGGCTGACCCGCGGGTACTGGGGGCTGGGTCTGGGGCAGGCCGTGATTGCAATGCCGTTCGTCTTCCTGACGGTTCAGGCAGCGTTGCGGGGTTTCAGCAGGGATCTGGAGCTGGCGGCCATGAGCCTTGGCGCGGGCTGGCTTTCCGTCATGGGCCGCATTGTATTGCCCGCGCTGATGCCGGCGATCGTTTCAGGGGCGATTTTCGCGTTCATCACGAGTTTTGATGATGTCATCCTCGCCCTGTTTCTGACGGATGTGCGGGCGCGGACCCTGTCGCGTCTGATTTATGAAAACGTGCTGCAGGATGTCAGCCCCACCATTACGGCGGTCGCGGTGCTCGTCATCGTTCTGACGCTGGGGCTGCTCCTGTCCAGTCTCCTGTTTCAGAGAGAAAAATCATGATGGATCGGCCAGACTCTCTCGGCCAGCCGGTGCAGATCCGGGCGCTTGAAAAAAGCTATGGTGGGACGCGCATTCTGCAGTCTCTGTCTCTGGATATTCCGGCAGGGTGTTTCTGTACGCTGCTGGGGGCTTCGGGGTCTGGAAAGAGCACCATTCTCAAGCTGATTGCAGGGTTTGAAATACCAGACAGCGGCGAGATCCTGGTTCAGGGGCAGGATCTGAGCAAGGTTCCGGTGCATCAGCGTCAGATCGGAATGGTCTTCCAGAATTATGCGCTGTTTCCACATATGTCCGTGCATGAGAACGTGGCATTCGGGCTGAGAATGCGACGGGTTCCGCGTGCGGAGCGGGAGAGCCGTGTTGGCGAAGCCCTGGAAATGGTCGGGCTGAAGGAGTTCGGTCACCGTTACCCGCGCGACCTGTCCGGGGGGCAGCAGCAGCGTGTGGCCTTGGCGCGCGCGCTCGTGATCCGTCCGCGCATTCTTCTTATGGATGAACCTCTCGGCGCGCTGGATCGTGGCCTGCGTCAGGGGTTGCAGCAGCAGATCCGGGATATTCAGCAGCGGCTCGGCATGACGACGGTTTTCGTCACGCATGATCAGGAAGAGGCCCTGCAGATGTCCGACATGATCGTGCTGATGCGGGGTGGTCAGATCGAGCAGCTCGGTCCTCCCCGGGAAATTTACAGTCAGCCGAAAAACCGTTTTGTTGCGGCATTTCTGGATGATTGCAATTTTATTCCATTACGAAAAAGGAATGTTGGCATAAGGCCGCAGCATCTTCGGGTGGGATCCTCGGCGCGTGAGGCGGATCATGTCATGTCGGGACGCGTGGAAAGTGTGATCTTTCTGGGAACATATCGGCGTATCAGACTGAATGTAGCAGGCGAAACGATGACGGCGCGCCTGTCCTCAGAGAACATGGAAGAATTCATGATCGGACAGGACGCCCTTGTCGGTTTTATGGAGAGTGACGTTATGTCTCTGGAAGAGATTCCTGGAGATCTTCTTTAGAAAACAAAAAACATATACTGAACCTACATTATTTTACCTTTTTACATGTTTCTAAACCGTAATATATTTTTATTGAAAATGCTGGTCCGAATCTGAACGGGTTGCTGTCTTTGGAGGCTGGTTCTGGTTTGGTTGCGATTGTCCGGGAGAAAAACGCGTGAATACGATCCGTCGCAGCAAGTGGATGTCGGGCCTTCTGGCGACGACTGGTCTTTCAATCCTGTGGTGTTCCCCAGGGTCTGCCCAGACGGTCCAGAAACCTGAAAAGGTTCAGGGGAGCGAGAAAAACACCAAGGTCAGCACGCGCGCACCCGGTTCGGACGCGCCTGTGGCCCGTGCCCGTGTGGTATCGCAGAAAGCGGAAAACGCTCCTCTGCGTTCCGCAAACGAACAGATCATCGTCACGGGCTCCCGTGGCCTTGCGCGAAAGGTTACGGACAGCCTGAGCCCGATCGATGTCATCAATGCGCGCCAGTTGTCCCAGACGGGACAGGGGGATCTGGGGGATGCGCTCGTCCTGACCAATCCTTCCCTGAACATGCAGGCTCATCAGACGGATCAGGCGGCACTGGTGTCCTCCATCCGGATGCGTGGCCTCAATCCGGATCAGGTGCTGATCCTGATTGACGGCAAGCGCCGCCATACGACGTCGAACATCAATTCGGATTCAGGCCCGGAATCCGGCGAAACGCCTGTTGATATCGACATGATCCCGATGAGCATGATCGATCATATCGAAGTGCTCCGGGATGGTGCCGCAGCACAGTACGGATCGGATGCCATTGCCGGTGTGATCAACATCATCCTGAAAAAGGGTGCCCATGGCGGGTCGCAGCAGGCTCTTGCCGGCGCCACCTATCAGGGAGATGGTTTCACCTATCAGGTTCGGGGAGATCACGGCATCAGCCTCGGCGATGATGGCTTCCTGCATTTCGGCCTTGATTTCAAGCACAACGACCTGACCTCCCGGGATGCGATTGATAACCGTACCGGACGCAAGGACTTTAACCAGGAAGGCGAGCCGGACCAGACGCGTGTGAACGTCGCCATCAACTGGGGCAAGGACCTGTTCGGCGGGGCGGCGAATTTCTATGGGAATGTGATCTACGGGCACCGTCATGGTGAAACGCCGCAGTATTTCCGCGTGGCCAGTACGCTGCCGTCCTATTATCCGTCGGGTTTTGCACCGGTCGATACCTCTGACGAAGATGATTATGCGGCGACGGTGGGCCTCAAGGGTGACAATTTCCTGGGCTTTGGCTGGGATATCAGCAGCACCTATGGCGCGGATAATTTCCATCTTCGTCAGCATGATTCAGCCAATCTGAGCTATCTCGCCACCTATGGCTGGACGCCGACGAGTTTCAACCTCCGCTCTTTCCAGTCCACCCAGTGGACCAATAACCTCGATTTCCATCGGGCTATCCGTGTTCCGTTACTGGCCGAACCCTTGCATCTGGCATTTGGTGCGGAGCATCGCATGGAAAGCTACACCATGACGGCCGGTGACTATGCTTCGTATTACGGCGCTGGCTCGCAGGCCCTCGTAGGGTTGTCGCCCAGCAATGCCGGGTCGTGGTATCGCGATGTTTACGCCGGCTACGTGGATGTCGATGTGCGGCCTGTGAAACATCTGGATATCGATTTTGCGGGACGTTTCGAACATTATACCGATGCGGGAAATGCCGAGACCGGCAAGATTGCTGCACGTTATGACTTCACGAAATGGTTTGCGATCCGTGGTGCCATCAATACGGGCTTTCGTGCTCCGACGCTGGCTGAGGAACATTATTCCACGCTGGGTGTCGCGCCGACCTATGCCGGTGGTCAGCTCGCAGTCAGTTCGCCCGCCGCGGCCGCTCTGGGGGCTATTCCGCTCAAGCCCGAATTTTCGACCAATGCCAGTGGTGGATTTGTCCTGCGTCCTATCAAGAACCTGAACATCACCACGGATGTCTATCAGATCAACATCCGGGACCGCATCATCAATGGCGGCAGCTATTCAGGGCAGCAGGCGGTTGATGCCATCGAACAGATGGGTATTCAGGTGCCGAGCACGATCGCGGCGTCGTCCGTGACCGCACATTATTATTCCAATGGTGCCAGTACCCGCACCCAGGGGCTTGATATCGTTGCGAACTATCTGACTGATCTGCATCAGATGGGAACGATTAACTGGGATCTGGGTCTCTCCCTGAACCGGACACGCCTGACCCATCTGGGGAACGATACGAACGGCAATCCCCTCCTGACGGCCCAGACGATTTCCTATCTCACGACGACGTCCCCGCGCAGCAAGATCATGATGTCCGCGCGCTGGAAATACCGCAATTTCGATGTCTTCGTGCAGGAAATGCGTTGGGGTGAAACGAAGGATATGAAGTCCTATCGTACCGGACCTTTTGCGAACTCGAATTCCGTCTTCTACCCGTTCGCCAATACGCCGGTCTGGATCACGAATGCGGAATTCGGATATCAGGCGACGCACAAGATCCATATTGCGGTGGGTGCCAATAACCTCTTCGATATGAAACCACGTCGTCTCCCTGCTGACGGGACCTATGCTGGCGCGGAAATCTATGACGATTACTCCAATCAGATGGGATATAATGGAGGGTATTATTACCTTCGACTGAATTCCACATTCTGATCCGGGCAGTAGAAGACTACTCAGCGGTTCCGGTTGTTCAGGGCATCCTGCATGCTTCTGAGCAGCCGGAAATGTGGGGAAGCCCGCAGACACAGAAGGCCGATATGACGTTCGGGAGGCTTTGAAGACGCAGGGATTTTCCGGACCCTGAGACCTTCGGGCCAGGGCGGAAGCCAGTCGGGCAGAAGCGAAACACCGATGTCTTGACTGACCATCAGGGCAATCGCTTCGAGTGAGTCCAGCTCAAGCTGCTCTTTGGGAAAAATCCTGTTTTCCCGCAGGAAGGCGTCTGCGATCCGGCCACCCCACTGCTTGCGGTCATATCTCAGGAAGACATTCTCCCTGAGGATTTTCAGTGGATCCGTCTCGGTACAGCTTTCCGGAACGAGAAGGACCAGTGGTTCCGAGAGAAGTCTTTTCCATTCACAGGTCTTGGGAATGGAAAAGGGTGGTTCCACGATCAACGCGCCATCGAGCTGACCTTCCATGACCTCATGATACAGTTTTATGGACTGGCCGGGCGTGACATGCAGGTCGATCTGTGGGTAGTCGAGGAAGAATTTTCGCAGAATAAACGGCAGAATTCCGGTCAATACCGTTGAGATCGCGCCAATCCGCAGTTCGCCCGCGAATTCGTTTTGCGAGGCAAGGGCCTTAAGCTCCTCGACGCCCTTGATGAGCACGCGGCTTTTATCAACGATCGCGAGACCCGCTGTCGTGGGTGTGACGGTGCGTCCGGCCCGAACCAGAAGCGGCTGCCGGATCTGTTCTTCAAGCGCCTTGACGCGTTGTGCCACGGCAGCGGGGGTCAGACCGAGCTGGCGGGCAGCATCGGCAATGGACCCCCGTTCCACAATGGCGATAAAGCTTTCCAGAAAACGCGTGTCCAACTGAGAACGTCTTTCCATGCCGAAAAAACCTGCATGGCAGGTCAGGATCGGCTTTATCCGTAGCACAGGATCTGTCGTTTGCCCTGTGTGGACCGGCCCAGACATAAGAATTACTTTCGTCTGAAGTCATATATTCATGGGATTGTTCCGGAAGCGGACATGATATGAACGGTTTTTTCAAAAGTCATGGTGCAGTCATGGTTAACCCGTTTCATCTTGCTTTCCCGGTCGACGATCTTGATGCGGCACGGACCTTTTACGGAACCGTTCTTGGTTGCGCCGAGGGACGCAGCACAGACGCATGGATCGACTTTGATCTTTACGGCCATCAGATCGTGACCCATCTGATCCCGTCAGCATGTCGCTCTGGTGCCGGTGGTGGAGCCGGAGCCGTGGATGGACATAATGTGCCCATTCCCCATTTTGGTGTTGTCCTGGACATGGATGACTGGAAAGCTCTGGCGGAGAGGGTTCGCAGCCACGGTATTCCGTTCGGTGTCGAACCTCACATCCGCTTTGTGGGACTACCGGGCGAGCAGGCAACGATGTTCTTCTGTGATCCGGCGGGTAACGCACTGGAATTCAAGGCATTCGCCAACATGCAGCAGCTTTTCGCCAAGCAGTAAGACATACTCCCGACCGAGACGTACGAAGGATCCTTCATGGCCAGTTTTCCTGCTGCTGCGACAGACGTTATTTCCAGCCCCGTTCCGGACGTCGCTCTGGGATGCAATATTTTCGATCGCTTGTATCAGATCGGTTTTGATGGCCGTGGCATGACGCGTCCGTCCTATGGGCAGGAAGAAAACCTCGCTCATGCCCTGTTCATGGAGACCGCCCGCGAATACGGGTTGGAAATCCGCCGAGACTGGGCGTCCAATCTTTTCCTGACACTGGCGGGACGGGACCGGAGCCTTCCTGTTGTCATGACGGGATCGCATGTCGATACCGTCCCCTGTGGTGGGAATTTCGACGGAGCGGCTGGCGCTGTGGCTGGTCTGCTGGTTCTGTGTTCCTGGGTGAAGGCTGGCTTTTGTCCTGAGCGGGACACGACGCTTATCGTGACAAGGGCCGAGGAAAGTGTCTGGTTCCCTCTCTCCTATCTGGGCAGCCGCACGGCGTTCGGACTGCTGGATCCTTCTGCGCTTGACACACCGCGGAGCGATGACCGGGTCAGTCTGCGGCAGCATATGCTGGAATGTGGAGCGGAGCCGGATCTGTGTGGTCGGGCTCCCGTTCTGGATCCCGCGAAAATCGACTGTTTCGTCGAGCTTCACATTGAACAGGGGCCGGTTCTTCCGGAAGCGGGCGTTCCGGTCGGGATCGTGACGGGGATCTGCGGCAGCACGCGGTATCGCTCGGCCGTGATCCATGGAGAGTATGCCCATTCGGGGGCGACCCCCCGTCGTTTCCGCTCGGATGCGGTCATGGCAGGGGCCAGCATGATGATGGCGCTGCATGAGGCCTGGAAAAAGGTGGAAGCCGCCGGGGAAGAGATGACCCTTACATTTGGCGTCTGCCAGACCGATCCGGCACAGGCGAATTTCGCTGCCGTTCCGGGGCGGCTGGAGCTTGTGATCGACATCCGCTCCCGCGATGAAGTCCTGCTTGAACGCATGAATGCTCTTGTGATCGCGCAGGCCCGGCGAGTGGAAACGGAGTATCATGTTCAGGTCGATCTGGGGCCACGCACCCGCAGTACTCCGGCCATCATGGATGAAACGCTTCAGACCCAGGCGCGAAGTCTTGCCGCTGAAATGGGGTTGCCTGTTCTCTCGATGCCAAGCGGTGCGGGACACGATGCGGCGACATTTGCCGGGCAGGGTGTTCCGACGGAAATGCTGTTCGTGCGGAATGCCAATGGAAGCCATAACCCGGACGAAAGCATGGAAATGGACGATTTCATGCAGGGCGTGGGACTGCTGGAGCGCCTGCTTCGCGCAAGAGCGGGAAAATAATCTTTTAGGGCGTTATCCTGTGCATGACGCACGGTTCTTCATCGTCTTGAGGATCGTGTGTCATGCACAGGATCTGTTGATCTGTGGCATTGAACAACGCGGCACAATCCCGTCCTTAAAAGTCCGGAACTAAACCGTGCCATGTTGGCATATGGGTCAGCCCATTTGCTGTCTTGCAAGCCGCCCAGCCGCGAGATCCCATGCTCCGCAGCCGACCGATTTGAAGAAGACGGAATTTTTCGATGGAGGTGGCATTTTTTGAGCCTCTGCAAGCGCACGGACCCAATCCCAGCTTATTCCGGCCTGGATAATATCCCCGGCTTCTGTGGGGGCACCGACAGGATCATCAACGTAAATCACGCTACCTGTGATGGTGCGCGATCCGATCTCGATCATGTCGGGACGATAGGCTCCCACGCCAATCACCAGACAGCCTGGTCTGGCTGGCTCGTCATAAAGGACCGCTTTGCTTGAAGTCACAGTAATGACGACATCATAAGTGTCATTCGGGGTTTCAGCCACGCAGATATTCTGTCTCCCGAGGGAAGCACAGATTTTCCCGGCGGCGGCCCGTGTGCGTCCGCGAATAGCGATTTTCACATCCGGATAGAGGCTGCACAGGGCTTCGGCATGGGCCTGTGCCTGTATGCCGGTTCCGATAATCAATACCCGTTCGGGAGTTTGGGTATGAAGACAGCGGATTGCCAGAAGGCTCATGGCCGCCGTTCTGCGCATCGTTACCATTTGCCCGTCGAGCCCGAACAGAAACGTGCCGGTCTGACCATCCGCACACAGGACCTGCCCCTGTATGGTGGGGCGCGCATGATGGGCATTTTCAGGAAAAATGGTCAGCAGTTTTGTGACGAGCAGATCCGGTGCCACTGTAGGCATGCACATCTGATACGCATGCCCGTTTGCAGCCGGGAGCACCATCCGCTCAGGACAGATGATGGTTCCCGCAGCATAATCAGACACGGCTTGCGCGAGTGTATCAATCAGGGCCTCCCATGGGAGAAGGTCCTGTGTCTCAGCAGAAGAAAAATACTTCAACCTTTCGCGGACCCATCATCGATATCAAATTTCACACCCTGTGCCAGCGGGAGGGTGCGACCGTAATTGATGGCGTTGGTCTGGCGGCGCATATAGCCTTTCCATGCATCGGAACCGGACTCGCGGCCGCCACCGGTTTCCTTTTCCCCGCCAAATGCACCACCGATTTCTGCACCCGATGGCCCCATATTGACGTTTGCAATGCCGCAATCTGATCCACGGGCAGAGAGGAACAGTTCGATATCGCGAATATCGGTGCTAAAAATGGAGGAAGACAGACCCTGCGGGACGTCGTTCTGAAGTGCGATCGCATCGGCAAGCGTGTCATATTTCATGACATACAGAATGGGTGCGAATGTCTCTTCTAGGACAGGGCCTGTCTGGGCCTTCATTTCAACCAGTGCGGGGCGGGCGTAGAATGAGCCTGCACCGTTGATGTTTTCGCGATTACCTCCATGAATGGTCCCTCCTGCCGCCTTGGCAGCGTCAAGGCTGGTCTGCATGGCAGTGAAAGCGGCTTCATCGATGAGCGGGCCGACGAGGGCATTGCCTTTCAGCGGGTTGCCGACGCTGATGGTGCGATAGACGTTGGCCAGTTTCGGAACGAGTTGGTCGTAGATGCTGCTGTGAACCAGCAGGCGACGCAGTGTGGTGCAGCGCTGACCTGCCGTGCCCATTGCACCGAACGCAACGGCCCGGAGGGTAAGGTCCAGGTCGGCTGAAGGTGTGACGATGGAGGCATTGTTACCACCCAGCTCCAGGATGGAGCGGCCAAAGCGGCGGGCTACGCGCTCGCCAACCGAACGGCCCATGCGTGTGGAGCCGGTTGCAGAGATAACGGGAACACGGGCATCATCAACCAACAGTTCGCCGATTTCCCGTCCACCGATCAGCACGGTGCTGAGATCTGCCGGAGTATCGCCAAAACGGGCCGCGGCCCGCAGGAAAAGAGCCTGTGTGGCCAGAGCGGTCAGAGGCGTTTTTTCTGATGGCTTCCAGATGACCGGATCGCCGCAGACCAGGGCCAGAGCCGCATTCCAGCACCAGACGGCGACAGGGAAATTAAATGCGGAGATGATGCCGACCGGCCCCATGGGGTGCCACTGTTCCGTCAGGCGGTGGTCCGGGCGTTCAGAAGGGATGGTCAGGCCGTAAAGCTGGCGAGAAAGGCCGACTGCGAAATCGCAGATATCGATCATCTCCTGCACTTCACCCAGCCCCTCGGACGGAGATTTCCCGGCCTCAAGAGAAACCAGTTGTCCAAGGGTTTCCTTGCCAGCGCGCAGTTCTTCACCCAGAAGCCGCACAAGTTCACCACGGCGGGGTGCGGGAACCTGACGCCATGCCTGAAAAGCCACGCAAGATGCGCCGATCCTGTCCGTCGTGTCCTGCGAAGTGACTTCCGCGACGCGTGCGATTTCTTCCCCCGTCAGAGGAGACGTCACGACAAGCGTGCCCTGCCTGTAGTGCGCTGCCGGAATGTCGAGGCTGGCAAGGAGTGTGCTGGTCTGGGAAGAGAGAGAGGCCGTCATGAAAAGAAAGTTCCGGATAGTTGCAGGGAAGAGTGCTGAAGACAGCGGGATGTTTAGAAGCGATCTGTGACCAGATGGGATGCGGCTGACCCCAGTTCATAGACGGCTTCCCGCATCGTGCGGCCGGTGATGCGGCGTACGGGCTGGCAGGCAAGCGGCATCTGGGACAAAGCCCGTGTGCCCAGAGCCAGCTCAGCCAGAGCAATTCCGAATACGGTGCCCGGACCGATCCCGCGGCCATTATAGCCGCACATCGTGACGATCCGATCCGCCATGCAGTGGAAGCGTGGCACATGATCGGGAGTCATGCCGATTGTGCCCCACCATGCGCTCTCAAAGGGAATATTCCGTGTCTGCGGGAAGAGGCGATGCATGGCCCGCTTTGCCCAGGCTTCATGAATGGCAGCGCCACCATGCCGCAGCGCACCCACACTGCCAATGACCAGTCGTCCCGCCTGGTCCATTCGTGCGGATGTCAATATTTCTTTTGTATCCCAGATTCCATGCCCCTGTGGCAGTACGCTCTGGCGTATGGCAGGGGGAAGCGGCGTGGTGGCGATATTGAAATAGGGCAATGGTACCAACTCCGTCCGGAGGTTGGACCATGGGGAGACCGTGTAGGCATTTGTCGCCACGATCACCCAGCGTGCTGTGACGCTGCCGTTCTGTGTGGTCAGTCGCCAGGAGCCGTCTGTCTGCCTTGTCGTGCTTCTGACTGCGCTTTTGGTGAAGATGTGTGCGCCTGCGGCAAGGGCGGCATCTGCCAGCCCGCGGGCATAGGCGAGGGGTTGGATGGTGCCTGCCCTGCGGTCCAGCAGGGCGCTGGAATAGCGTTTGCTGCCGGTCAGGGCCGCGGTTTCATCCCGGTCCAGCAGGACGACATCTGCTCCGAAGCCCCGCCATTGGCGTTCCCGTTCCCGCAGTTGTCTGTCTCCAGCGGCTCCAACACCACAATGCAGTGTGCCGGGCCGTGAGGCCTCACATGAAATGCCGTGTCTGGCTATCAGATCGTACACCACGGAAGGTGCCTGATCGAGCAGGGAGAGAATGCGATCTCCATATGGCTGGCCCAGCGCCTTGTGTACGTCCGCCGGTTGCAACCAGAGACCGGCGTTGACAAGTCCGACATTCCTGCCGGAGCCTCCGAAACCGATTTCCTCTGCTTCCAGAACAACGCAGGAGCGTCCGGCTGTGCCAATTTTTAGCGCAGCGCTGAGGCCGGTATAGCCTGCTCCGACCACGACCACATCTGCGTAAAGGTCATCTGACAGGATATTTGTGTTCGGTGCTGGTGGTGCGGTGCGTTCCCAGAGGCCATGTGTCAGGGGATCGTTGTTCATACGTTGCACAGTTCCGTTTCGGTCAACCCGACTTGCTCCAGTGAGGCCGCCTGCATGGCCGCATAAAGCACCATTTCGTTCTGCACAGGTGTGCCCAGAGCTTTTTCAAAGGCAGTACGGCTGGCCGCCTGCATCGTGGCAGCCGTTTTGTGTTCCCCCAGATTGGACTGGAAAATACCAGCGGCACTGACGGGCAGAAAATCCTCGTAAGTGATAGGGACAGCTATGACAGCGCCCTCGGCAATAAGGTCTTCAAGGGAGCGACCTGCTGGCAGGGTTGGTGTCGTGAGCCGGTAGCGGAAAAAAGCCAGTTTCTGGCGGCGCAACTCCTGTTCATCGTCAGGGAAGGCACGAAATGCCTCGGCAAGACGCTGCTCATAGGGTGTCGTGCTTTCCTGCCGGACCTGTTCCAACAAGGTGTCGTACAGGGCACGTCCCTTGGGAGTCAGGGCAATACCGCGCTGCTCGATCTCTCCAAACCGGGCTGTGTGGGTGCCAGCCTCGCCATCGGTAAAGATGATCTCCTCCTTGAGCGCCGCAAAGCTGGTTTGGCGCAGCAGTAAAGGCACCAGCCGTCTTGGTGGCCCTTCAACCCGGGCTTTTGCCTGCATCCCCCGTTCAGGCATCAATTCCTGAACAGCGTCGATATCAAGAGTGCGGGGAGTAAGATGGTTTACATGCGGGCCCTTGAAGCACACGATATCCGCAACAAGCCGATGGGCGGCATGGAGCCGATGATAGGTGTTCGCGCTCACACTGGCTTCCCTGTGCCAGCGGAAAGTCTCAAGTGTTTTTGAAACAAAACGATCTGCCTCCGCAGATGTCAGGCCACCGTTCCGGTCATGGAGTTCGAGGAGGTTTTTTGTTTCTGGAGTAAAGATCTCGCGCTTTTGCAGAACATGCATCGCGGTCTGCCGCAGTCCTTCGTCCGCGATCAGTTCCGGACGCAGAAGCGAGGTAAAAATCCGGAACGGATTGCGGGAAAGAGCAGCGTCATCCAGCGGCCGAAAGGCCGTTGAATGAACAGGAATGCCTGCCACGGAAAGATCGTAATATCCTACCGGGAACATGCCCATCACAGCAAACACCTTGCGGCACGTTTCCAGCTCGCGGGGTGTTCCCAGTCGGATGGCACCATGACGTTCCACGTCCAGCCGCGCGTAGGTATGATCACTGTTCAGGCGCATCTTCAGAACCGGGTCTGCATCCACGGTCTGCTGATTGACCTCTTTCACCAGATCCAGAAGCGTGCCGTAGGAGGGAACCTCCTGGCGGTACATGGCTGACATGGCATTTGCGAAACGTGACCTGATCTCATCAGGAGAAACATGCGAACAGGGCGGCATGGCCGTTATTTTCCTCATCATTCCGCAATGGGTCTGGACTCGGGAGTTTAATTGTCACGTTGCATTTCACAAACGATATTGAAGACAGAGGTCATGCAGATATGGAATGATCTCCTCTCCTTACTCATGTGAACGAGGCTGCCAGCATGGCGATTGCGCGCCGTTTTCTACCTTCCACTTCGCTTCTGTATTCCTTTGAGGCTTCCGCCCGCCATCAGAGTTTTACGAGTGCGGCCGAAGAGTTGAATCTGACGCAGAGCGCTGTCAGCCGACATATTCGTGCTCTTGAGGAGCATCTGGGTGCCGCACTGTTTACCCGTGATCGGCAGACAGTCCGGCTGACGCGAGCAGGTGACGTTTATGCACGCGAAATCCGGGCGGCTTTGCGTTATATTTCGTCTGCCACGCTAGCCTTCCGGGCCAATCCAGGAGGCGGGACTGTCAGCCTCGGAGTCCAGCCTACGCTGGGCACACAATGGCTTGCTCCGAGACTTGCTTCCTTCATGGAGCAGCATCCGGACATTACGGTTAATCTATATACCCATCTGCACGCCTTTGAATTCACGGAAAACACGCTGGATGCCGCCATCCATTTCGGTGCGGCAGAATGGCCCGGGAGCGAAGTTTCATATCTGATGCCGGAGCGGGTGGTGCCGGTATGTACACCTGAGCTTTATGAAAGGTTTTCCTTCCGAAAATGTGAGGATCTGCTGTCCGCCCCCCTACTGCATCTTGTTTCAAGGCCGGATGCATGGGAACGCTGGTTTGTTGCCCAGAATATTCAGCCAACATCCTTGCACGGCCCGCTGTTTGACCAGTTCAGCTTTGTTGTAGGGGCCGCACTTGGCGGGGCAGGATGTGCACTCGTACCTCGCTTTTTGGTGGAGAAGGAGATCAGCACGGGGCAGTTGTTGGAGCTCGTTGCCCACCCTTTGGAGAGTGAGGAAGCCTATTACTTCGCACGGCCCCTTGCGCGAAGCCTGTCAGGAGCGCTGGAGACCTTTCATCACTGGCTGCTTCAGGAGGTAGCCGTAGAAAACGGACGCCAAACCCCGCACCGGCACAAATTCCAGCGGTATCTGGAAGCCTCCAAAGGTTGAAGGCAGGCATATCAATCCTGCGAAGAGGTTTTTTTCCTGAAATTCGTGCATGCGCTGTCTGGCGCATATGTTGAATGAATGGGTCAAAAAGGCAGAATTCGAAATGGGCAAGCGCGCCGACGTTTCGACAGAAACTGTCGATCTGTAGACTGCTGCAAATGGTCCCATTGGCCCACTAGGCTCAGGACCCATTGATTTTTGTAGGGAATTTTGATTCAGGCTCTGCAAGG
>CALFLO010000122.1 GCA_937880175.1 uncultured Gluconobacter sp. | reverse complement strand
GAATTTTCAGAACTTTGCCTTATCTTGCTGTCTGTCCGGACCGGACGCAACAGCCGTTCTGGCATGGTGCCGGACCACAGCCTGATGGAGCGCCTGCCATGACCGATGCCCAAGCAACTGCAAGCCGGCCCATGAGCAAGGCAGCCGCAAAAGCTTTCATTACCGCACTCGCCGAGGCCAATCCCGACGCGGAGAGCGAACTGGTGTTCCGCAATCCATTCGAACTTCTGGTCAGCGTCGTGCTTTCGGCACAGGCCACCGACAAATCGGTCAACAAGGCGACAAAAGGCCTGTTCGAGGAAGCTCCCGACCCGGCCTCCATGGCAGCCCTCGGCGAAGATGGTATTGCACGACATATCCGCACCATCGGATTGTGGCGGGCAAAAGCGCATAACGTGGAACTATTATGCGAACAGCTTCTGGAGCGTCATGGCAGTCAGGTGCCCTCCGACCGGGCGTCGCTCGAAGCGCTGGCCGGTGTGGGGCGCAAAACAGCGAATGTCGTGATGAATGTCGCCTTCGGGGCAGATACGATGGCGGTGGATACGCATATTTTCCGCATCGGCAACCGGACTGGTCTGGCACCCGGCAAAACCGTGCGGCAGGTCGAAGATGGGCTGGTCGCGCGGATCCCGAAAGACATGCTGCGTCCAGCGCATCACTGGCTGATCCTGCATGGACGGTACGTCTGCAAGGCCCGCGCGCCCGAATGCTGGCGTTGTCCCGCGACAAAATGGTGCCTTTACCCGGACAAACGGATGCAGGCCCCACCTGTACGCAAGGCCGCTGCACCCTAAAGAATCTGGGCCGCAGTCCGGCGCGGGGCCTGATAGGACACGGAATAGACCACAATCGTATTGACGACGCGCATATGGGTCGTGACCGAAAATCCGGTCGCATTCCAGGTGATGTTTTCCATCATCGGCGCCCGGATATCGAAGAGGGGCTGACCGTATTTCTGCCGGATGGCACGCCCCCATTCCTCGGCACAGATCCGGACATCACCGGAATCCGTATCCGTCAGGGCATGGACCTCGACAGACGCCAGACGGCCCCCCAGAAAATTCACGTCCACAGTCGACAGGCACGACCCGATGGAGGGGCCCTGCATGACGTAACGTGCAAAACCGGCGCGCGGCACAGGCGCTGGCAGAGCCGTCAGTCCCGGATGGCTGATTTTCGCTTCCGGCACGCTCATGCCCAGACTCAAGCCTTCCCAGATCACGGCCGGAGCGGCATGAGCCGGGACAGCGGCCATCAGTGAAAGCGCGAGCAGAACGCCCGTTGCGGATGTGTGAGCCACGATAGCGGACCTCCCTGTGCGGCGATCCTACAGGGGGATTGCTTTCCAAAAGGTTGAGAGACGCTTATTCCGACTGCGCCAGTGGCAGGGTAGGCATGCCATGCCAGCCAACCGGTGGCACCCAGAGTCGGTTTCCCCGCCAGCTCCGGTCCGACACGACGCTCAGGCCACGCCCGGCAAACACGCTGTAGGCCCCGTCGCGCCAGACGGAAAACCGGTCGATGGACGGGACATCCGCGCAGCCCTTGCGGGCGGGAGACGCACTGATGAACAGACTTACCCCCTCGCACTGCGCCGCAGTCGGGAGCATGTTGCCGTCAGAAGAATCTCGGACCCGCAACAGGACTGTCTGCGAACCGATACCGATCCGGCAAGGACCGGACAGGCAGTCTGACGGCAGCGGTGCCACGGGAAGAGCAAGGGCCTGCTGCCAGTCTTCCAAAGTGCGGCGTTCCAGACTGGAATGAGGGCCAACCAGAAGCGTACCCTGACTGCGCACGGCCATTAGCCCCGCATCTGGCGAGACCAGAATGTCCGGTTTCGGCGCCAGCCAGATCGAGGCCAGTCCCACCGCGACCGGCAGCAGACCGCAAAGGCATACCCTGCCTTTCCACAGACACAGAAAGCTCAGTCCGAGCATCACGAGAAGCAGACCCCAGCCCGGCATGGCCGGAACGGGCTGATGCGCCATCGGAAAAGCCGCCACGCGCTCCGCCAGAATCTGCACGATCTGAATCCCCATTCCCATGAGCTTCAGGAACGGCGCTTCCACATGGAACGGCATGGCGACAAGCGCCAGAAGCCCGGCCGGCATGATCCACACAGCCGCCAGCGGTACCGCCACGAGATTGGCCAGCACGAACCAGGGCTGAAGCGCACCGAAATGCGCCATGCTGACCGGCAGGGTGGCCAGCCCTGCCAGAAGACTCGTCAGGACCAGCGCGGCGCAATGGGACGCGAGAACGCGATACCATTCGCCCTCCCCGCGCAATCGCATGAGCGGTTCACGCAGGGCGCCATAACCCGCGATCAGCCCCATCACGGCGGCAAAGGACATCTGAAACGAGACGTCGACGACCGAAACCGGCGAGACCAGCAGGATCAACAGCGCCACAATGGACAGCGAGCGCATGGACAGCACGCGCCGCCCGGTCACGATGGCCAGCGTCACGATGCTGGCCATGCCCAGCGCCCGAAGGCTCGGCAGATGCGCGCCTGTCAGCACCACATACCCCGCTCCGGCCAATAATCCGCAAACCACGGCGATCTGTCGGCAGGGCCAGCGCAGGGCGACATATTCAATGGCGGCCAGACCGCAGCGCAGCGTCACGATCACTGCAGCCATCACGAGACCCAGATGCAGCCCGGCGACGGCAAGAAGATGCGCCAGCCCCGAAGCGGAGAACGTCTCACGGGTATGCTGGTCGATACTCCCGGCCTCTCCCGCCAGAAGCGTGGCGGCAATGGCGGCGGTCTGGTCGGAGAGGGCTGTGTCCGTCCGCAGGGCGATGGTTTCGCGCAGGGACTCGATGCCGGATGCGATGCGAAACCGGCGGGATGGGCCATCGACAATGCTGACCGGGCCAAGCGCATAGCCGCTCCCCGCCAGACCGGAAAACCAGGCCTCACGCTGAAGATCGCGTCCACCGGGCCAGGAAGGTGGCGGGGGCGAGCGTAGCATGGCGCGTAGACGGATCGTGCTTCCGGGCTCAGGAAGAAGCCCGTCATCGTCCCGTAAACGGAGGTGCAGGGTACGTCTTAAAGGCGCCATTCCCGCATCGACAGGTGTGTCGAACACAGCATCGGCCAGTGTGATGCGATGGCCGTCATCTTCATCGTCGGAGCGGGGTGGCAGGATTTCCAGCGACTGGACACGACCGGTGACGACAGTGGCATGCGTCGGAAGCATCGGCATCGGCGGCTGCATCCGGGCCTGAAGAGCCAGATCGCCAAAGCCGGTTGCGGCGGCAAGAAGCGCGAATCCCAGAAGGCGCGGAAACAGCCGCTGCCACCCCCGCCAGAAACAGGAGACACCTGCCAGAACCGGCAGAACGGTGGCGAGCACAACGCACAGGACGGACGGCTCGAACGGCAGAGCCAGATACGCCACAGCCCCGAGTCCGGCTGCGACCGGGAGCCAGCAGATCATCTGCCGCCCCTGCTCCAGAATGGACCGGATAACGGCAGGCGGCGGCCTCAGTGCAGGGTCAGGAGACTCCACACGGGCCAGAAGTTCAGCCGGATCGAGATCTGGAACGGAAAAGGGCACTGTCTTCACGGACAGGACCGTAACGGATTTTTCCGCAGGACGCGCCTCCCCCCTCGGGTAAGGCGAATCCTGCGACGCCCTCCTTTATTGCGCCAGGTGAAGCGCTTGCTTTAGACCAGCGGCATCCCGTTCCAGCTCAAAGCCAGTGCTGCCCGGCTGGAACAGTTTTGCGGTCGCGAGATTTCCCGTCACGACAGGGTCGAATCCAGCCGCCCTCACCAGCGACACCACCTGCGACACCGCTCCCGCGTCATCCCCGGCAACCGGAACGGCCAGCAGGGGAGACGCACGATGCGCTTCAGAGCGGAGCGTGGTCATATCGATCGAGTTGAACGCCCGGACGACATGCGCCGATGGGAAATAGCGCTGGGTCGTCACGCCCGCCCCGTCCCTCTGCGCGGTCTCCGCAATCGGCCCGTCCCGCCAGGAATAGGGATTGGACGGATCGAGCACGACCTTGTCCAGCAGCGTCCGGCTCAGCTGCGGGCCGAGCTGGGGGATGGCCTTATAAGGCACGGCAAGAACCACAATGTCTCCGTAAGCCGCTGCCTGCGCTGCAGTTCCGGCGGTGGCAAGCGGCCCCAGCGAGGTGGCCAGCGACTGCGCCTCGGTCAGGGAACGCGACGAGACCATGACGTGATAGCCCGCATTGACCCAGAGTTCAGCCAGCGTGGTGGCGACATGCCCGGCGCCAATGATGCCAATCCGGGTTTTCTGCGTGCCGGAGTCCGCCGCCACCGCACTGCTAACGGTCGCCAGACCTGCGAGTGCCGCGAGAAAAGGGCGTCGTCTGAGAGGAAAGGCCGTCATGAGGGATGCCATTCCCGTGCGAGAACGCCTGCTCCGCCCTGAACCGGATCGGTCTTCGGGAACGGCAGGTCGTGGATGCGGGCTCTCTGTTCCGCCGTGGGAGCCGCGCGGAGAATATCGAAGGACTGATTGGGGGGGTAAGCGCCGATGACGGTGAAATCCTCGTCAGAACCAAGATTGCAGTGCCCCGTACCAGCCGGCAGCACGGCAATGTCACCACCGCGCACCTCGACCGTCCGGGCCTTCGGGCCGCCCAGCATCAAACGTGCGGAGCCGTTGGAAAAGCCCAGAACCTCGTGTCCCAGGCTGTGATAATGGTGAAATGGGTAGACGCCATTACGCCACTGCGGCGGCCAGCCGTTATGGGCGAACAGGCCCTCATATACGGCTTCGCGGTCCGGCCCGGCTTCGAGCGCGTTGCGATAGACGATGACGGGAAGGTCCGGATTATTCGGAACCCAGTCATTGGCATGCAGCGTGAAGACATCCACACGGGACGTCGTGGCACTGGCGTGATGGATCCTGCCCTCTCCGAAGGTCAGTCCCAGCCCTGCCAGCAGGGCGTTGAAATCGCGTCGGTTCATTGGAAAGGCACCACCTGGACTATTGGAGGTCAGGATAGGCAGGTTCGGCAGGAGGCTGGAAATCACACACGCTTGAAGAGGCTTAGCTTTTTGTAAGACACGGCGTTTTGACGGGGAAACAGGCCTGAATCGATCCGGCCCTGAGCGCTGCACAATGGACCCGGTTCTGGCGGATGGAAGCGCGCGGCAGAGCATGATATGACGGCCGGATGACCATCCGTACGCGCTTTGCTCCCTCCCCGACGGGCCTGCTGCATGTCGGCAATGCCCGCGCCGCCCTGTTCAATTTCCTCTTTGCCCGCCATCACGGCGGCGAATTCCTGCTGAGGATCGAGGACACCGACAAGGAACGCTCCACCCAGAAGGCGGTGGACGTGATCTTCGACGGTCTGGCCTGGATGGGGATCGACGCGGATGCGGAACCGGTTTTCCAGTCCGCCCGGCAGGACCGCCATACGGAAGTTGCGCTGGAGCTTCTGGAAAAGGGGCAGGCCTACAAGTGCTTCTGCACGCCCGAAGAGCTGACCGCCATGCGCGAGAAGGCCATGGCCGAAAAGCGCCCGCCCCGTTACGACGGCACCTGGCGCGACCGCGATCCGTCCGAAGCCCCTGCTGGTGCGCCCTATGTCGTGCGCCTGAAGGCGCCGCGCGAGGGCGAGACCGTCATCAGGGATCTGGTGCAGGGCGAAGTGCGGGTCGGAAATTCGGAAATGGACGACCTGATCCTGCTGCGCTCCGATGGTACGCCGACCTATCTGCATGCCGTGGTTGTCGACGATCATGACATGGAGATCACCCATGTCATGCGCGGTGACGACCATCTGACGAACACGTTCCGTCAGGCCATGATCTATCGCGCCATGGGCTGGGATCTGCCACATTTCGCGCATCTGCCGCTGATCCACGGTCCCGATGGCGCCAAGCTGTCCAAGCGTCACGGCGCGCAGTCGGTCGTGGATTTCCGTGAGGAAGGCTATCTGCCGGAAGCCCTGTGCAACTATCTGCTGCGTCTGGGCTGGGGGCACGGCGATGCCGAAGTCCTGTCCCGCGAAGAACAGATCAAGCTGTTCGATCTGGATGGCGTTGGCCGCTCCCCGTCGCGCATGGATTACGTCAAGCTGGCGCATCTGAACGGAATCTGGATGCGCGTCGCCGATGATACGCGCCTGACGAATGACGTCATGGAGCGTCTTCAGGGCCGTGAAGGCGTGGTGACGGACGATAAAACCCGCGCGCGCATCCTTGCGATGATGCCGGGCCTCAAGGAACGCGCCAAGACGCTGGTGGAACTGACGGACAACGCCGCTTTCGCGGGCTTCACCCTGCCGCTGACCTTCACGCCCAAGGCCGAGAAGCTGCTGGGCGAAGACGGACGCAAGGTTCTGGAAGGTGTGGGCAAGGAACTGGCTGCGCTGCCGGATTTCACACCCGAAACCATCGACGCCACCCTGCGCGCCTATGCAGAGAAGAACGAGATCAAGCTCGGCTCCGTCGCCCAGCCGCTGCGGGCCGCCATGACGGGTTCCACGACGTCGCCGGGCATTGATCTGACGCTCTCGGCGCTGGGACAGGACGAGGTTCTGGCCCGAATTGCCGCTGTTCTCGCCTCCGGGTCCGCCGATGGCTGAGCGGCCTTCCGTCCCCCGGCATCTGCTGGGAATCGAGGGGCTGTCGGCTGAACAGCTCGTACCGTTCCTCGATCTGGCGGAGAGCTATGCGCTGCTGAGCCGTTCGCGCTCCGCGCCGCGTGATGCGCTGCGGGGACGGACGGTCATCAACCTATTCTACGAGGACAGCACCCGGACCCGCACGAGTTTCGAACTCGCAGGCAAGCGGCTGGGGGCGGATGTGATCAACATGTCCGTCGCCACAAGTTCGGTGAACAAGGGCGAGACGCTTCTTGATACTGCCGCGACCCTGAACGCCATGCGCTGTGACCTTCTGGTCGTTCGTCATGCGCAGTCTGGTGCCCCGGCCCTGCTGGCACGCAAAGTCGAAGCCAGCGTTGTCAATGCCGGCGATGGCACGCATGAGCACCCGACACAGGCGCTGCTGGATGCGTTGACGATCCGCCGTCACTTTGGCCGTCTTGATGGCCTCACGGTCGCGATCTGCGGCGATGTCGGGCACAGCCGGGTGGCGCGTTCCAACATCCATCTTCTGACGGCATTCGGCAACCGCGTCCGGCTGGTCGGGCCGCCGACTTTGCTACCCGGCGCCATGGCCGGGCTTGGCAATGTCGAGCTGTATTCCGACATGGACCGGGCGCTTGATGGTGCAGACGTCGTCATGTCCCTGCGGCTTCAGAAGGAGCGCATGGGCGCGGGTCTGGTCCCCA
>CALFLO010000121.1 GCA_937880175.1 uncultured Gluconobacter sp. | reverse complement strand
CGTGGCGGAACTGCGGGGACAGGATGTGGCGGGTTATGTCGTGACCTTCGATGACATCACGGATCTTCAGTCTGCGCAGCGTAAGGCAGCCTGGGCCGATGTGGCGCGGCGCGTGGCGCATGAGATCAAGAATCCGCTGACCCCGATCCAGCTTGCGGCGGAGCGCCTGAAGCGGCGCTTCCTCAAGGAAATCCAGTCCGATCCCGAGACCTATACGCAGCTTGTGGACACGATCGTGCGGCAGGTGGGCGATATCGGACGCATGGTTGACGAATTCTCGGCTTTTGCACGGATGCCACAGCCCGTGATGCAGCCGGAGGACTTCTCGCGGCTGTGCCGGGAGGCGCTGGTGCTTCAGCGGAATGCTCATCCCGAAATCGTGTTCGAGACCGCTGGATTGCCCCCATCGGGGCCGATCGTGCGCTGTGACCGGCGACTCATCGGTCAGGCGCTCACAAACCTGCTACAGAATGCAGCCGACGCTGTCAGCATGGCAGGCCGCGGAAAACCGGGAGAAAATGGTTCCGGGCAGCCTGCGGGACAGCCGGTGCAGCCAATTGGACACATTGTGGTGGGCTTGCACATTCGCGGCGGGCATGTCCTGCTAGACATCGAAGATGACGGGATCGGCCTGCCGACGGTGGAACGCCACCGGCTGACCGAGCCTTATGTAACTCACAAGGCGAAGGGCACCGGCCTCGGCCTTGCGATCGTCAAGAAGATCATGGAGGACCATTCCGGGATGCTTCAGCTCACTGATCGGGAACCAGACCTTTCCCGTGGCCCGACATCCGGGCAGCGGGGAACGCGCGTCACCCTGTCCCTGCCGCTATGGGAGCAGGAGAGCCATGTCCCGGGTGGAACGGACCTTCAGACCATGAGGACAGCAGATGGAACATGAGATCCTGATCGTCGATGACGAACCGGATATCCGGTTTCTCATCGAGGGAATCCTGAACGACGAGGGCTACAAGACCCGGACGGCTGCCAACTCGGATCAGGCGCTCGAACTTTTCCGTGCGCATTGTCCGTCTTTGGCGATTCTGGACATCTGGCTTCAGGGGTCGCGGCTGGACGGCATTGAACTGCTCAAGATCTTCCAGACCGAGGAGCCGGGCCTACCGACATTGATGATCTCGGGGCACGGTACCATCGAGACGGCCGTTTCCAGCCTCAGGCTCGGCGCCTACGACTTCATCGAGAAGCCTTTCCAGTCGGACCGGCTTCTGGTTGTGGTGCGGCGTGCGCTCGAAGCGGCCCGTCTGCGTCGGGAAAATGCGGAACTGCGGCTGAGGGCGGGTCCGGAAACGACGCTCTCGGGGGACGGCGCCGTCATTTCGGCTCTGCGTGCCCAGATCGAGCCTGTGGCCCCCACCAATTCGCGGGTTCTGATCAGCGGCCCGGCCGGCGCGGGCAAGGAAGTCGCGGCCCGCATGATCCATGCGCGCTCACGCCGTGCAGAAGGGCCATTTATCGCCCTGAACTGTGCGACGCTGGCCCCCAACCGTTTTGAAGAAGAGCTTTTCGGTCTGGAGGGCGAGGACGGTCAGCCCATGCGTCGTGGCGTGCTGGAACGCGCCCATCGCGGGACGTTGCTGCTCGATGAAGTTGCCGACATGCCGCCTGAGACGCAGGGCAAGATCGTCCGTGCGCTTCAGGACCAGACCTTCGAACGTCTGGGGGGAAATACGCGCGTTAAGGTCGATATCCGCGTCATCGCCACGACCAACCGGGATCTTCAGTCCGAGATTGCGGCACACCGCTTCCGTGAGGATCTGTACTACCGGCTCGCAGTCGTGCCGTTGCGGGTGCCGTCCCTGCGCGAACGTCGCGAGGATATTCCGGGTCTGGCGCGGCACTTTCTTGAGCGTTGTGCGCAGTCTTCAGGTCTTCCGGTTCGTGAGCTTTCCGTGGATGCGCTTGCGGCGCTGCAATCCTATGAATGGCCGGGCAATGTGCGCGAGCTGCGCAACCTGATGGAGCGGCTGCTGATCATGATGCCGGGGACGGGCAACGATCCGATCCGCGCGGACATGCTGCCGGCCACCATCAGTCAGGGCGCCCCCTCCATGACGCGCCTCAATTCGGGTGCGGATGTCATGAGCTTGCCTCTGCGTGAGGCGCGCGACCTGTTCGAGACGCAGTATCTTCAGGTGCAGCTCATGCGGTTTGGCGGGAATATCAGCCGGACGGCCAGCTTCGTCTGCATGGAGCGCAGTGCACTGCATCGCAAGCTCAAGCAGCTTGGGGTAACGACGAATGAGGAGCGTGCGGCCGCACCTTCTGCGCCGGTGAGTGGCTGAGATGGCGACCCGGCTTTTCCCCTTTTTCCTCTGTCGACTGATACCAGCGTGACTTCAGAACCTTCCTCTTCTGCCGGCTCCCGTGCCGTACAGGAGATTTTTCTCGACCATCTGCGCAGGACCGAGGCGTCCGTGACCGTGTTTCTGGTCAATGGTGTGAAGCTTCAGGGCATCGTGGCGCAGTCCGATGCGCACACCCTGCTGCTGCGCCGTGATGGCCATGTGCAGCTTGTTTACAAACACGCCGTCAGCACCATCATGCCGGTCGCGGCGATGTCCCATTTTGTGGAAGAAGAACTTTGAGCGGTTTCGAGACCAAAAAACCTGCAACCCGTGCGGCTGTCATCCTGCCCTGGGAGAAGTCGGGACCGCAGGAAGAAATCCGCGCGGCCGATGCGCGGCTTGAGGAAGCGGTCGGGCTGACGGCTTCGATCGGGCTGGTTGTCGTGCGTCAGGCCGCCATCCTTCTGCGTGCACGTCGCCCGGCGACCCTGCTGGGGACGGGGCAGGTCGAACAGCTTGCCGAGGCGGTCAAGCTCGACGACGTGGATGTGGTCGTTATCGATGCGCGTCTGTCGCCGGGTCAGCAGCGGAATCTTGAAAAGGCGCTGGGCTGCAAGGTTGTGGACCGGACGGGGCTGATTCTGGATATTTTTGGCGCGCGTGCGGCCACCCGTGAAGGTGTATTGCAGGTCGAGCTGGCCCATCTGGAATATCAGCGTTCGCGGCTTGTGCGTCTGTGGACCCATCTTGAGCGCCAGCGCGGTGGCTTCGGCTTTCTTGGTGGACCGGGTGAGACGCAGATGGAAGCGGATCGCCGGATGCTGGCTGAACGGATTGGCAAGATCCGCAAGGAACTGGAGCAGGTGCGACGGACGCGCGGGCTGCATCGTGAGTCCCGCAAGCGTGTGCCGTTCCCGGTCGTGGCCCTCGTGGGCTACACCAATGCGGGCAAATCCACCCTGTTCAATGCCCTGACCGGGGCGTCTGTCCATGCGCAGGACCAGCTTTTCGCAACGCTGGACCCGACCATGCGGGGGATGCGTCTGCCATCGGGCCGCAATGTGATCCTGTCCGACACGGTGGGGTTCATCAGTGAACTGCCAACAGAGTTGATTGCGGCCTTCCGTGCGACGCTTGAGGAAGTGGCACAGGCGGACGTGATCCTGCATGTCCGCGACATCTCACACCCCGACAGCGCGGCCCAGCGGGCGGATGTGCTCAACGTGCTGGACGGCATGGTGCGGGACGGGATGCTTGATTCGCACTGGTCGGACCGCACGATCGAAGTGCTGAACAAGGCCGATCTGGTGGGCGGTGTCGAGGCTGTGCCGAAGCGTGAGAACGCGGTGGCGATCTCGGCCATTACGGGCGAGGGACTACCGGATCTGTTCGAGATTCTGGACCAGTATCTCACGCGATCAATGAAGTCAGTGGATGTACGTCTGCCGATTACGGATGGCGCGGCACTGGCATGGCTTTATCAGCATGGTGAAGTGGTCGGGCGGACGGATCGGGAAGACGGAATGGATGTGCAGGTCCGTCTGTTCTCAGCGGATCTGGAGCGGTTCGAACTGCTTCACCCGGAGCGGATTGTACAGCCGGAAGCCTGAAGATCCTCTATCTGGGCGCTGGCACCGCGGGTGCGGCGCCCGAGGAGATACGGGCCGCCTTGGCGCGCTGACGGGCACGATCCAGTGGAACGGCCAGCGCGTAAGTCAGGCCGAGCCCGACCACATTCATCACAAGCTGCTCCCACAGATTGATGCCGAAGCTGGCGAACATCAGCCGTCCCAGCAGATCGAGCACCGTGCTGCAGGCGAAAACCTCCAGTGAGTTCCGGCCCAGCAGGGCAAGGCTCTGGCCGATCCGGTCGGCGGAGATGCGGCGCAGGGCCTTGGAAGACTGCACCAGGTAAAAGATCGCCATGATGTCCAGCAGGCGCCAGATAGCCAGCGTGGATTTGCCTGTATTTGGTGGGGCCGGGAAAATTCGCAGGAACGGCACGTGCCAGTATTCGTATGGGAAACACAGCACGAAAGCGCCGGCGAGATAGGCCAGACACAGGGCTTTGGCCCATGGGCGATAGGGGAGGTCGCCGTTGTTTTTTGAGGCCCAGACGGCGCCCAGGATTCCCAGAATGTACAGGAACTGCCACCCGAACGGATTGAGATACCAGCCAGTGGGATCAAGCCAGTTGGGAATAGTGATACGGGGATCGAGATTGGCGACGGCCCAGATAGCGACGCTGAGAGCCACAAGCAGCCACAGACTGCGCTTCAGGAGCCAGTAGATCACCGGAAACAGCGCCAGAAGCACGACATAGAGCGGCAGGATGTTCAGATAGCTCGGCAGGGCGTCGAAGGTCAGGATGCGCCACAGCCACCCATAGCCATGCGCAAGCTGGGGTTCGATCGTGTATTCCGGCAGGGGCTGGTAATGCCGCCACTGGCGGACGGTCCAGACGAACACCAGCGTCATGCCGGTCTGATACAGATACAGTCTGAGGCAGCGGGCAAGGATGCGGTGGATGCCGGTTCTCCAGCCCTGACGGTCGATCAGGCGCCCATAGGCCAGATAGGACGCATAGCCCGCCAGCATGACGAAGATCTCGGCGGCGTCCGCAAAGCCGAAATTGCGGATGGTGATCCGGTTGAGCAGATCGTCCGGGACATGGTCCACGAGCATCATCAGCAGCGCGATACCGCGCAGCGCATCCACGCGATGATCGCGGGGATTCTTTCGCGCTAAAGCTGATGGGGGCGGTTGGGGCGGCTCCATGACTTCTTCTTACCGTCAGTGCGGGGGCAGGGGTATGGGTTAGAGATTACGGTCAGATTAAAGATTGGACGGAATTACGGAACATGGCCGTCCGTATCCGAATGATGCAGGGCCGGGTCCGCTCCGCCCTGAAGCCCCATGCCGCCTCCGCCGCCTCCACTATCGCCAGCACCTCCGCCGCCGCCTTTTCCGCCCTCCTTGCCGTCACCCTTGTTCCCACCATTCGAGGACGGACGCGCGGGGCCCTGTTCGGGAAGGGCGAGATCGGCAGGCAGACTTTCCAGACTCAGGGCTTTTCGGATGAAATTGCGCAGGGACACGACGAGATCGTGGGTCGGGACGGGGCGTCCGGCGACGAGTTCCGCGGCGGCCTGTCCTGCCAGACGCACCTGTTCTTCGGTTCCCAGAAGGATGATGTCAGACAGCGCGGCTTCGACGGCATCGCGAATGCGGCGGTTGCGGTCCGAGCCGGAAAGCTGGTCGGCGCCCAGATCCCGCTTATGCGCGGGGTCCACAACAAGATCGCCGGTGAACGAACCGCCCAGTGTGCGATAGGCGGCCATCAGGACGCGCAGGCGCTCGTTGATCTGCCGGTTCATCCGCTCCCGACGCTGCTGGATGGTCAGCATCGTCAGCAGCCGGATGCCGACGCCGATCAGCGTGAAAAGGGCCAGCCCGATCAGGGTGGCGAGCAGGCTGTGCCAGGAACTGAAATCAATCATGCTGCGCAACGCGTCTCTCCGGAGCGTTCGGGGATGCGACTATAACAGCCGGGCATCCGGACGGTTTTATGATTTCAGCCCCTGACGGGCCTTACAGTGCGAGAAGGGTTTCGCTGGACTGCGTGGCGATGATTCCATGCTGCTCGGGATGCAGACCCGTGACTTCGACGGTGTGGCCATGGGATTGCAGCTTGCCGATGATCTTTTCCAGCACCTGAACCGAGGTGATGTCCCAGAAACGGGCATGGCTCAGGTCGAGAACAACGGTTCTGGCATCGGTGTGGTAGTCGATGGCGTCCGACAGGCTGTCTGCGGATGCGAAAAAGACCTGACCGGATGCCCTGTAGATCAGCGTCTCGCCTGAACGCTCTTCCGTGACACGCAGGAGCTTTGCGGCATGCCAGGCAAAGAACACACCCGAGAGCATGACGCCCACTGCAACACCTGCGGCCAGATCGTGGGTGATAACAACGACCGCAACGGTGACGAGCATGGTCAGGCTGGACAGGCGCGGATGGCGGGTCAGGTCGCGCAGGCTGCCCCAGGAGAATGTGCTGGCGGACACCATGATCATGATGGCGACGAGCGCCGCCATCGGTACCTGTCCGACCCAGCGATGCAGCAGAACCATGAGGGCCAGCAGGAAGGCGCCGGCCGTAAAGGTCGAGAGGCGCCCGCGTCCGCCATAGCGCAGGTTGCCGACCGTCTGGCCGATCATGCCGCAGCCCGCGATGCCGCCAAATGCGCCGACGAGAATGTTGGAAATACCGAGCCCCGTGCACTCCATGCGCTGGTCGCCATGGGTGTCGGTGATGTCATCGACGACGGAGGCCGTCATCATGGATTCCAGCAGGCCCACGGCAGCCATGGCCAGCGCATAGGGCAGCACGACGGACCATGTGGCCCAGTTCAGGGCGATATGTGGGAAGGTCAGGATGGGCAGGCCGGTCGGGAGGTCGCCGAGGTCCGAGACCGTATGAACGGGCATCGGATGGAGCATCGTGATGGCGGTGAGGACCACGATACAGATCAGCGGTGAGGGGATCGCGTTCGACAGGCGGGGCAGCACATAGATGATGACGAGGCCCAGCGCGATCAGCGCATAGGTGTGCCAGCTCACGCCCAGCATCTGCGGAACCTGTGCGGAAAAAATCATGATGGCCAGTGCGTTGACGAAGCCCGTCCGGACTTCAGCGGGCACAAACCGCATAACAGCCTGAAGGCGCAGCAGCCCGAACACGACCTGAAACGCACCCGCCACAAGTGTGGCCAGCAGCATGGCCTGTACGCCATGGGCATGGACCAGAGGTGCCGCGACCAGCGCCACGGAACCGGCGGCGCCGGAAATCATGCCCGGCCGTCCGCCAAAAATGGCAATCGATACGGAAATAACGAAGGAGGCGAACAGCGAAACGGCCGGGGAGACGCCTGCGATGTAGGAGAAGGCGATGACCTCGGGAATGAGGGCAAAGGTGCCAACCATTCCGGCCAGCACTTCGCGCAGCGGGTTCTGTGCCCACTGGCGACGATAGAGAGCGGGAGACATGAAAAGATCCTTGCGGGCAGGGCGTGAACAGGGTGCGACGTATTCAGGCCCGGCGCGGCAATGGTGCGTCCAGTGTAACCCGACTGCGCACAGGATTGAAGATGCGGAATGAACATCTGGCGCAGAGCCTGTGCTCGGGAGGGTTCTGCCACCACGTTATCGTAGCGAATTGAACAACGGGCGGCATCGCTGCGTTGGGATGGCACTGACCCTTCCTTATCTGGAGATCACCATGGCCAACTATCCCACGCCGCCCTTCAATACGCCGCATCAGGATCGCATTCCCGGACAGACATCTCTCATGACGCCAAAACCCGATCATGGGGAACAGAGCTATGTCGGGCATGATCGCCTGCGCGGAAAGATCGCGATCATCACGGGGGGAGATTCCGGAATCGGTCGGGCGGTTGCGATCGCGTTTGCGCGCGAAGGCGCGGATGTCGTCCTGTCTTTCCTCCCTGAGGAAACGGAGGATGCCCGGGAAACCGAATCCTGGGTTCGCAAGGCAGGACGTCGTGCTCTTCTGGTTCCGGGTGATCTTCGGGACCGGGATATCTGCGCCGAGCTCGTGGACCGGACGGTCGCAGAGTTCGGACAGATCGACATTCTCGTGAACAACGCCGCATTCCAGATCGAACGCCCGTCTCTGGCCGATGTCAGCGAGGAGGAATGGGATAAAACGTTTGATATTAACGCCGGATCGACGTTCCGGCTGTCGCGGCTGGCCGTGCCACACATGCCGCGTGGTGGCGCGCTGATCCATACGGTTTCGGTCAATGCGGATCAGCCCAAGCCGAAGCTTCTGGCCTATTCCGCGACCAAAAGCGCCATTCAGAATTTCAGTGGCGGACTGGCCCAGCTTCTGGGCGAGAAGGGAATCCGCTCCAATGTGGTGGCGCCCGGCCCGATCTGGACGCCCCTGATTCCCGCGACGATGGACGTGGAGCATGTGGAACGCTTTGGCGCGGATACGCCCATGAAGCGTCCGGGACAGCCTGCTGAACTGGCTGGGGCCTATGTTTTCCTGGCGAGCAACGAAGCCAGCTACGTCTCGGGTGCCACGATTGCGGTTACCGGGGGTGTTCCGGTGATCTGAGCCGGGATGGAATGACTGGAAAAATCCGGGATATGAAAAAAAGTGCTCTAAAGGACTGGACGGCAGCCCCAACCTTCCTCTAGAGAATGCGTCGCTGTGTGGCGGATGTAGCTCAGTCGGTAGAGCGCCGGTTTGTGGTACCGGTTGTCGCGGGTTCGATCCCCGTCATTCGCCCCAGCAATTCCAATGATTTCAATGACTTACGCAGAACGACATGCCCTTGGTGTGTCGTTTTTTAACGATTTGACTGCTAACATAGTCCTAGCACAAGGTTTTTCATGACTTCCAAAGGTCAATGAAAACAAGGACTTAGACTATGTTAAAACACAGTCCCAACACAGCCGGATCACAACCGGGAAACAATCCCTTCACGCTGTTCATCCCATCTGGGACAAAAAATTATTCCATGCGCTTTTCATTGCCGGGACATGGACAACAGCGAATCAGTCTGAAGACTTCCGATCTGGATGACGCCACCGAACTGGCGAACAGAAAATATTGGGAAGCTGTGAACCGGGCAGAATCCGGTTTGTTGGTCAAAGAAAAGACCATTCCCACCTTGGGCGCGGACTGGCTTTCGAAAACCACCGGCACAGCCGAAAAGGTGGAACGCAGGAAGACGGTCATAACCCGTTACCTTGGCGTCTTCTTTCATTCGAAATTTCCAAAAGACCTGACCGACAAGAACCTGTCTGACTATATGGCATGGCGTCAGACCTATTGGATTGATGGACCGGGCAGGGACATCACCCATATTGAATATGAACGCGAAGGCCGGAAGGTATCACGACCCGTTACCGATGCGGTCAGGCGGGTTCCATCAACAAGCACCATGAATAATGAAATGGTGGTTGTACGGGAATTTATGGCGCACCTGAAGGAACAAGGCTTTCTGAAGGACGTGGCAACCATCAAGAAGATAAGTCACGACAAAACGTCAAACCGCCCATCATTCACCGATGAAGAAATTGGATTATTTCGCAGCACCTTGATGAAGCGACTGCAAGCTTCATCCGAACAAAACAGACATATCCGTTTTATGTTTATGGTCTTCTGTGAAGTGATGATTGAATCCGGTTTACGGGATACGGAAGCCTTACGTTTGAAGTGGGGTGATATCATCAATTTCACAGAAGATTCTGCGATTAAAGATCACGGCATTTCCCTTAAGATACATGGGAAATCGAAATACCGAATTGCAATCCCAAATCCTTCAATTATCAATTGGCTTCAAATTCTGTTTAAGGAACAGAAGCACACAACATCAAACGATTATCTGTTCACGCAAAAGACGGGAAATAAGGTTGTATCGTTTTCAAAGCAGATGAATGAAACGTTAGAAGCTTGTGGTTTGACCAAAGACTTTCGAAACGTGAAGCGCACCTGTTATTCATTCAGGCATTTCTATATCACCAATGCCTTAAACAAAGGGATTGATATTCATCTGTTGGCCCGTAACACGGGAACAAGTGTCAACATGATTGAAAGGCATTATTCCCATGTGTCACTGGAACACCAGCGGAATAGGTTAATTCATGTATCTGACATGATGTGATGACATGACCGGGAACAATCCCGGTCATGTTGGTTATATGGCAAACAATTTACATTTTGCGATATGTATGTCGTTGGTTCCAAATTGGATCACGGTTTTGATAAATTTCTGGTTTGATCGGGTTATTTTCTGATTCCGGAATATCAATTCGCGCAATTGTTCATTATTGGTTGATTGATATGCCATGCATTGAACGGAATTGGCCCGGTCATTGATGAAATGGTTACGATGTGAATCATTCCCATATCGGGCGACGGTTTTGCGTACCCCGCAATCTGGATCACACATCAACACGTTGCGGATTTTATCCGATCCATACATTGCGGCCCGAATACGCCAATAACGTTCCGAATTTTTGGCAAATGAATCCATGATTTCCGTATCATGTTTCATATGTTTGATATATTCGTGTTCCATTCCGGGAACATGATTATCAAAAAATACCCGTAAAACATCGCGTATTTTTACTTTTCCTAGTCCAATGGTTGTTGATTTTGATCGAACAAATGAATATGTTCGATAATCGACAAAATTTAAAAACACATCGTTTGGATACATGGATGAAAATTTATAATTCCAAAACTTAAGAATACAACGGGTTTTATATTGTTGTTCATCGTCGCATATAAATGACGTATTTTTGAATTTAAATGTATTTGATGCAAATTTAAGCACATTTTTGTTTGTGTAGGAATCAATTTGATTTTGTGTTGGTTTGTTTATCGTTATGCCATACGTGTTTAAAACATAATGGATGGCGATATCATTTATATTATCATCATGATATCCATCGTAAACAATGCCATGGATCAATGTTTCGAATGTTGCGTACGGTGATTTATTGATGATTTCCGTTATGTGCAACGGCGTTAATGTTACGGTCGGTATAATGCATATTTGTTCGTTTGATGTTTTACATATCATATTTTTTTTCCAATCATATTTTCATGTATTCATTGTTTTTGAATCCATATCGGTTGAAGGAAACGGTTATTCGTTTCCATTGACGTTAAGATATCAGATCGTTTCTTGAAATAAAAATACATAATTTAGCGCACTTCAAACATCCGTAATCACTTCAGGAAATAAAATTGCATAATTAAGAAGGATTGAATGCCCGTAACTGCTTCGTCATGCTTATATTATTTGTGACTATGGTTTGTGCTTTCCCCAATCATTTACGCCTACACGGGCCGGATATCGGCTTACAGCGCATATGACGTGATCCAATGTAGGGAATTGGGCTGTCTGGTGATCCTGTGGGCTGTCACCGCGTCTGTAGGGCAGGGCAGGGGGGTAGAAGAAGAAAAGGCCAGGGTGATAAGCCCCGGCCTTCTGCGTTGGTCTATATGGCGGTCAGGCCAACAGGAAATCGGTGAATGACTTCTGGACAAGCTTCCCCCCATCCAATGCCTGAACACTGGTGATGAACGGTTTCATGGCTGACCAAGGGATATTGATGGTCTGGCCGGTGTTTAACGTCTTGCCTGTAGAACTTACGTTATGCTGTTTGGATATGGAATAATCACAGTTTACTTCGGCGTATCTTATATCTGCATGGGATGCATCATATCGAAGTTTCAGACCGGAACGTAATTTATCAAAATCAATGGTTATATAGAAATCATTGTTCCCAAACGTCTGAACGATATAATCCACGTTTTCGGTGACAAGCCATCCCGGTCTGTGGCCGTAATTGGACCAGATTTCTGCATAGAAGCTTTTGTACTTCTTGCGTCCGAATTTCATATCATATGTGCGAACATCACCATTCTTGAAGGCGAAGGTTGCATCACCTGTCTTCTGTTGTTCCTTGGTATCATGGATGGTGACGGCTGACAGGTCATCGATATGATATTCAGCCATGTACTGGATTGCTGCGTATTCGGCATCCTTGCCTACTGTGTGGTCTTGATTAAAATTTTGTGTCTTCATTTTCTTTTCCCAAATAAATTTGATAAAATTATTTATCAGGGAAGAAATCTGATTAACTGTGGTGTTTAAAAAACTAGCAATACATATTAAAATGAATTAAATTATCTTGCTTTTATTAACTATATAGTTTATAACTACTTTCATGTTATAAATACATTTGTACGAAACGGACCCGATCAAATTACCGTTTCAACAATGGTGATTTGGTTATCCGTTTTATACTTGTAATCTATATCTTTTTTCTGAATTGAAAAAACCCATTGTGAATCCTTGATCGGGTCCATTCACAATGGGTTTTTTTATGACCAATTTCAGAAATAGGATTAAAGAATGGATACAAAGATAGATTTTAATGAAATAGATAAGTTATACAAAGAAGTTGAAAATGTTAAAATGTTGGCCAGTGATATGGTTTTGATGTTGTATCGCCAATATCCTGACAACATAAAAGAAATAACAGATGCAGTTGCGAAGTATAAAGAAATATCTGCCAATGATATTAAAAACGCAAAAAAGCAGCTGATCAAAAACAAAACAAAGACAATAGAAGCCACGACGCTTCCTGAATTCATAAAAAAATATTTTTCATTAAATGGAATTGATATAGATATTCAGGGCAGCATAAAGAATAAGCCAGATGACATATCGGAAAACGATGATGTGGAAATGGAATTAATTCTTCGCGCAAGTAATAATGCGAAAATTATGTTCGTATCAGATATCGCAACCAACATTCAGAATGAAATCATTGAAAATGATTATCCTAAAGAATGGCGTCCATATGATTATATCCAAAGAAATATAATTTCATATATGAACGATACGACCCAAGAAAAGCGTTTAGAAGTTATCCAGCCATTGATGATGTCGAAGGGCGGATTTAAGGATTACATGGCGTTTCTGGATGCGGCGCGTATTATATCGAACGACAACCCTGATTATGTGGCTGCTGTTTTGTACCATTTCATATGGCAGGCTAAACGTAAGATGACGGGCTTTAATGTTGATAATCACATGATGCCAATTTTCACGGGAAAACAAAACTGCGGTAAATCACGCTTCGTAAATGACTACCTGTTGAAACCAATTACTGGCCTTTTCACCGAAGCAAACTTTACGCAAGTTGGTGATGATAGAAATGTTGCATTATCAACAAACAACTATGTGTTGTTTTGTGATGAAATGATTGGTTCAAACAAAACCGAAAACAACATTATTAAAAATGCGATATCAAGAAAAGACATCCAGTATAGACCAATGGGAACGAATGCATCATTGAACGTTCCAAACAATGTTACCTTTATTGGTTGTACGAATGAATCACTTGCGGATTTGATTAAAGATGACACGGGCGCAAGACGTTTTCCAATTATCAATTATGGTGATATAGGGGGATATGAATCGCCTTGGATGAACCCAAAATTTAATGAAATCGACTGGTTCAAGTTGTGGTGCAACGTTAATCCTAAAGAAGAATGTGTATTCAAACGCCATCCTAACTTGTTGGGTTTGACGATGGATAACATAAACGAAAACAAATACATATCGCCATTGCAGCATTGGTTTTCAGATATGGATGACAAACCAAAATCCATATCACCAAAAGACGGGAAGGCGATGTATCTGTTATATGCTGAATTTATTAAGACATTTCATCAGTCATCTAAACCAATATCATCAACAAAATTCTTTCGTGAATTATCCAACTATGCCGACGAACATAATGATTTAATAACAAAACACACGGACAGAAACAGAAACAAAACATATTACTGGAACAAATAACATAACGTGAATTGTACGGGTCTTTTCTGGCCCGTACATCAATATATTATAACAAACAAAGGAATTTAATAATGAAATATAAACGTAAATTAAAAAAACAATTTAGAAAAGGGAAACATATGTTTCTTGGGAATAAGCCATCAGCCAGACGTAAGGATGATGACAAAATCATGATGAAATATTTTGAAGCAGTAACCAATAACATGATTTTTGATTATGATCATTCATATATGAAT
>CALFLO010000120.1 GCA_937880175.1 uncultured Gluconobacter sp. | reverse complement strand
TGGCGCCAGTGGATCATGGGGTCAGCTCCTGTTCCTGCGGGCGCTGCTCAGTTCGCTGACAACGCCGTGAAGGGTGCGAAGCTCCTGTTCCGTCACTTCGCCTCGGGTGAAGAAATGACGCAGGTTCCGCACCATTCCGGGGCGTTTCTGCTCATTTCTGAGGAAATTGGTCTCATCCAGATCGCGGATGAGATGGGACATGAAATTCTCCATCTCCCCTTTCGTCGCCACATGCGTCTCATTGGTCATGAGTTCGCGCGGCGGCGTCATGTCTTCGGTCAGGAACCACTCATAGGCCATGATGAGCACGGCCTGTGCGAGGTTCAGCGACATGAATTTCGGGTTGAGTGGATAACGGACCAGCGTATCGGCGCGGGCCATGTCCTCGTTGTCCAGTCCGGCGCGTTCGGGGCCGAACAGGATACCGGTGCGCAGGCCACGGTTGGACGCGACCCTCAGTTCGGCAGCAGCACCGCGCGCGGTCATGACCGGCTTAACCACATGGCGCGGGCGCGGACATGTTGCGAAAATGCGGTGCAGATCGGCGACCGCGTCGTCCACGGTCTCGAACACCTGAGCTGCATCCAGAATCCGGTCCGCTCCAGAAGAGGCATACCAAGCCCGTTCCTGAGGCCAGCCGTCACGCGGGGCCACGATGCGCAGATGGAACAGGCCGCCATTCGCCATGGCGCGCGCGGTCGTGCCGATATTCTCGGCAAGCTGCGGGCGCACCAGGATCACGACCGGATCGAAATCACCAAGGGGGCCAATATTTGCCCCGCCGTCACGTCCGGTCATGGTTACGCCTTCCGCCATGTTGTGCCACCAGGGCCGTCTTCAAGGGTGATGCCATCGGCCGCAAGCTGCGCACGGATGGCATCGGCACGGGCGAAATCGCGGGATTTGCGGGCGGCAAGACGCTCTTCAATCAGTTTTTCAATGGCACCCGCATCAACACCGGACTGGAACCACTCGGCAGGTGTGACATTGAACAGGCCCAGCATCTTGCCAGCCGCCAGCAGACCTGACGCCGCGTCCTGATCGCTCTGCATGGCGGCATCCGCCAGCGGATGCAGGGCAGCAATGGCCAGCGGTGTGTTCAGATCATCGCACAGCGCGTCCATGACTGGGGCGGGAACGGCGGCACCGGCTTGCGCGTCTCCGCGTTCAAGCGCTCGGTATAGTCGATCCAGAACCCGGCGTGCTTCGTCCAGCTTCTCCCAGCTGAAATCCAGCGTGGAGCGGTAATGCGCGCCCAGATACAGCAGGCGCAGCGGCTCGGCCGGCGAGCGGTCCAGCACTTCGCGGATGGTGAAGAAATTGCCGAGCGATTTCGACATTTTCTCGCCGTTCGACAGCAGCATCCCGTTATGGACCCAGTGCGTGGCGAACTTGCCGTGCGGGTAGCAGCACATGGACTGCGCGCGTTCGTTCTCATGATGCGGGAACAGCAGATCGTCCCCGCCGCCGTGAATGTCGAAGCTCTCGCCCAGATAACGGTGTGACATGGCCGAGCATTCGATATGCCAGCCCGGACGTCCACGCCCATAGGGACTGTCCCAGCCCGGCAGATCCGGCTCGGACGGCTTCCACAGCACGAAATCTCCCGGATCGCGCTTGTAGGGTGCGACTTCAACGCGCGCACCCGCGATCATATCATCGAGCGACCGTCCGGAGAGCGTGCCATAGGACGGGAAATTGCGCACTGCGAACAGCACATGCCCCTCGGCCACATAGGCATGGCCGTTCTCGACCAGACGCCCGATCATTTCTAGCATGTCGTCGATATGATGGGTCGCGCGGGGTTCGATATCGGGCGGCAGGATAAAGAGTGACGCGAGATCTTCATGAAAGGCCTGCGTCGTGCGCTCGGTCAGGGCGGAAATATCCTCCCCGTTTTCCTTCGCGCGCGCGTTGATCTTGTCGTCCACGTCGGTGACGTTGCGGACATAGGTCACGCGCGGATAGAGCGTCCGCAGCAGACGGATGAGGATATCCGCGCACATCATGGCGCGCAGATTGCCTAAATGCGCGCGGTCATAGACGGTCGGTCCACAGAAATAGACGCGCACATTCGTGGGATCGAGGGGCGTGAACGGTCGCTTGTCGCGAAGATGGGTATCGTGCAGGCGGAGCACGTTTGCAGCAGGATCGGCCATACGCCGATCAATGCGCCAGCCTTGGTTCAGGTGCAACAGGCTTGTTACTCTTGTCGGCAGGTTTGGTGCCTGTAATAGGGTGCACATGAGCAGTGCCCTTTCCAGCAATCCGCCGACCGACCCGACAACCCCGCGCAGTCATGCCCTGGCGCTCGTCCGGGTTGCTCTGCCCCTTGCGCTGTCGCAGCTTTCCGAAATGGCTATGGGCGTGACCGACACGATCCTGCTCGGTGGTCTCGGCGTGACGGAAGTGGCTGTAGGTGGCCTGTCGAGCACGTTCTTTTTTACGACGATGGTCACGTTTCAGGCCATTCTCGGCGGGGCGGGCGTGCTTCTGTCACACGGTCGCGGCGCGGAAGAACATGGCCGTGCCTCCCATGACGGTCGCAGCGTCATGAGCGCGACCCTCGTGCTGGCCATCGGGGTCTTTATCCCGTGTGCTCTGCTGCTGGCGTTTTCACGAACGATCTTCAGCGCCATGGGCGAGCCTGCCGAGGTGGTGGTTCACGGCAGCCATTTCATCGACATCCTTCTGCTGTCCCTGCTTCCCGATCTGGCGATTATCGGCGTTCTGCGTGTCGCGCTTCCGGCGCTGGGGGCGGAGACGCTGCTGCTGTGGATCATGCCGGCCATGGCGGTCTGCAACGGTCTGACCAATGCGGCGCTGATCCATGGCTGGGCCGGCCTTCCCGCCATGGGGCTTTACGGTTCCGCGACCGCCACGACCCTGACGGGCTGGGTGGTCAGTTTCGCGCTTTTCGGACTGTGCCTGACCCACGCGCGCGTCCGGGCGGTGCTGAAGCCTGCGCCTGTTCGCTGGGACGTCCTGAAGGAGCTTCTGAAGCTGGGCACGCCGATGATGATGGGAGCGGCGGCCGAAATCCTGATGTTCCAGATCACCAGTCTGCGTGCTGGCGAGCTTGGAACCCATAGTCTGGCGGCGCATCAGGTGGCGCTGAATGTCAGTTCGCTGCTGTTCATGGTGTGTCTGGCGATCGGTCAGGCCACGAATGTCCGCGTGGCCTACTGGCGCGGGGCTGGCCGCATGGAGCAGAGCCGTCGTGCGGCCCTGACCGGCACCACTATCGTTCTGGTATGGAGCCTTGCCACATCGTCGCTGCTGCTGATCTGGCCTGAAAAGATCCTGCCGCTCTATTTCTCGAATCGCGCGCCCGATCCCGAGACTACGGCGCTCGTTGTCATCCTGCTGCGAACCGCCGGGCTTTATCAGATCGTGGATGGTCTGCAATGCGTGTTCAGTGGCGCCCTGCGCGGCTGCGGCGATGCTGTCACACCCATGCTGATCGCCGTCGCGAGCTACGGTCTGATCGGTCTGGTTTTCGGGGGCTGGCTGGCGTTCCACCAGCATGTCGGGGTGGAGGGCCTCTGGATCGGCATGGCGCTGGCGCTCTTCACGACCTGCGTGGCCTTCGGGGTCAGGCTGCTGCGCGTGATGCGCAGGCCTGCCCCCGTCGGGAACTGATCTTCTAAGGCAATCAGTTCTCGGTCGGCAGACGGATGGTCTGGCCCGGATAGATGTCGTCCTTGGCGGTGACGAGCGGCGTGTTGGCGTCAAGAAGCTCATCGCCCGTGACATTCTGCGGCAGCTTCTCGGCGACTTCGTCCAGCGTCTTGCTGGTCTTGATCTCCAGAAACTCGGGATCGGGCGTTCCGGCTGGCACGGTAATCTCGGCCTCGACCGCGGACACGCCAGCGACGTTACCGGCCGCGAGGATCATCTGGTCGCGTTCCTTGGCGCTGTCCGCCTTGCCGCGCAGATAGATTGTGCGGTCATCGATCACCAGATGGGACATATGCATCTGGGCGAGGCCAAATCTCTTGAAGGCACGCTTGATGACGCTCTCCCCGGGCTTGGGGGGCAGGGGCGCGTCAAGGGACTGGATCAGTCCTTCGAGGGAGCCTTCGCCGATACGGCCGGCCTTGGGATTGAAGCGATAGATTTTCATGCAAAAACTCGAAAAAGCGTGTTGCTCCCCCCAGGATGGCTTTTGAAAAAGCGCAGGGGGAGTTCCGGAGCGATAGCGCAACCGGACACAGGGTGGTTGCGCAATTTCCGAGCCCCCACTGCAAGAAAATGACAGGGCTTGCAAGCAGGTTTTGATTGACCCGCCCCGGGGACTCCTGTAGGCGCGACGGCACAGCCGGAAACGTGGACGTACCGGCCGGACCATCAGCGCGGGATTCTGCAATCCCGCCGGTTCGGCATCTGGGTGCGCGCCCGTCCTTTCCAATCCGGGGAAGGGCCTACCGGCACAACAAAACGGACCGCCATGCAGCATGGGGCGGTTCTGATGAGTACAGGGGTCAACCCATGTCAAAGCGTCTTGAGAGCAAGTACAAGATCAATCGCCGCCTCGGCGTCAACCTGTGGGGCCGTGCCAAGTCCCCGGTCAACCGTCGCGAATACGGCCCCGGCCAGCATGGTCAGCGTCGCAAGCAGAAGCCGTCCGACTTCTCCATCCAGCTGATGGCCAAGCAGAAGCTCAAGGGCTACTACGGCAACATCAGCGAGAAGCAGTTCCGCAAGTATTATGACGAAGCCGTCCGTCGCAAGGGCGATACGTCCGAGAACCTGATCGGTCTGCTCGAGCGTCGTCTGGACGCCGTTGTGTACCGTCTGAAGTTCGCGATCACGCCGTTCGCTTCGCGTCAGTTCATCAGCCACGGCCACGTCACGGTCAACGGCAAGAAGGTGAACATCCCGTCCTACCTCGTGAAGGAAGGCGACGTCATCGAGGTTCGCGACACCTCCAAGCAGCTCGCCATCGTGCTCGACGCTGTTCAGACGGGTGAGCGCGACACGCCGGAATACGTTGAAGTCGATCACCGCCAGATGAAGGGCACGTTCCTGCGTACCCCGGTTCTCTCCGACGTGCCGTACCCGGTGCAGATGGAACCGAACCTGGTTGTCGAGTTCTACTCCCGCTAATCCGATCCCGGGCTTCACGGCCCGGATCAGAAAGCGACAGGAAAAAGCCGGATGGGTCTGCCCATCCGGCTTTTTTTGTTCCTAAGCCGCAGGATTCCGTATCCTGTTGCATGGATACTCCGCCGAGCATTACTGTAGCGTGACGTTTGCAAAGGATCCGGGGATGCGCGCTCTTACGGCTGCGGGATTATGCCTGATGCTTTCGGCACTGCTCACTGCGCCGGCCCTTTCCCCGGCCTTGTCCAAGGGGATCAACACATTCGTCCCGCCTGTGCATATCCCGGCCGATCTTCCGCAGAATTATACCGTGACGTCTGCGCAGATTTCTGAAGGCCCTGGGCATTATGTGGATGCTCCGCAGGCACGGGTCATGGCACCGCCCCCGATCCGCCTCACGCGAGCGGGGAAAGCCTGGCGGTTCCTGCGCAGCGTCCTGCCTGGCGGCTCAGGAGTGGCGTCTGACAACGGCAGTTTTCATGATCCCGTCTCCGGGAGCGCCATCGGGAAATTCGGGGAAGCCTATGCAACGTCCGGCCCGATGGGAACCGGGATCGCACCTCATGGGAACACCGTGGATTAGGCGGGTTGGTCATCAAACCGGTATTTCCCTGAAGAGGAGCCGTCCCATCCCTTGACGGGGCAGGGGTCCTTCTGCACATTGCCGCCTCCCGATGGAACAGGCTTCGATCAGGGTTGTCCTCTGCTTTTGCTGCCAGGTGATCTGCCTGTCTGGGCACCATGAAGGTTCCAGTCCCGGGTCTTTCTTTTTACCGGAGGCATCATGTCAGAGGCGTTGAGCGCAGAAATTAACCGCGAGATCGCCCGTCGGCGCACCTTTGCCATCATCTCCCATCCGGATGCCGGTAAGACGACCCTGACGGAACGTATCCTGCGTGCGGGTGGCGCCATCCAGATGGCGGGTAATGTCCGCGCCAAGGGCGAGCGCCGCCGCACCAAGTCCGACTGGATGGGCATCGAGCGCGACCGTGGCATTTCCGTTGTGACCTCGGTCATGACCTTCGAGTATGGCGACTGCGTCTTTAACCTGCTCGATACGCCGGGCCATGAAGACTTCTCCGAAGATACCTACCGCACCCTGACGGCCGTGGACTGCGCGGTCATGGTCATCGACGCCGCCAAGGGTATCGAGGACCGGACCCGCAAGCTGTTCGAGATCTGCCGTCTGCGTGACATTCCCATCGTCACCTTCATCAACAAGATGGATCGTGAGGCGCAGGACTGTTTTTCGCTGCTCGACGAAATCGCCAATACGCTGGCCCTTGATACGTCTCCGGCCACATGGCCCATCGGGCGCGCGGCGAAGTTCATCGGCACTTACGACCTGCGCACGCAGGAAGTGCACACGAAGGAGCCTGTCGGTGAGGACGATCCCCGTATCATCCAGATGCGTGAGGAAGTCGAACTCGCCGAAGCCGCCCTGCCGGAATTTGATCGCGAATCCTTCGATGCGGGCCACCTGTCTCCGGTCTTCTTTGGCTCGGCCATGAAGGAAATCGGCGTCACGGATCTGCTGGACGCGCTCGTCGCCTACGGTCCGGCCCCGCGCGCGCAGCAGACCGAGACCCGCGAAGTGAAGGCCAGCGAAGATCAGGTCACGGCATTGGTGTTCAAGATCCAGGCCAATATGGATCCCAACCACCGTGACCGCATGGCCTTTGCCCGCGTCTGTTCTGGCCGTCTGACCCGCGGAATGCGGCTGAAGCATGTTCGGACCGGCAAGCAGTTCGCCCTGCACACGCCACAGTTCTTCTTTGCCCGTGACCGCCAGCTTGCCGAAGAGGCGTTTGGTGGAGACGTTGTCGGTATTCCGAACCATGGCACACTACGCATCGGCGATACGCTGAGCGAGAGCGAGGACCTACGTTTCACCGGCGTGCCGCACTTCGCGCCGGAAATCCTGCGTCGTGTCCGTCTTGATGATGCGATGAAAGCCAAGAAACTGCGTCAGGCTCTGGTAGAGCTTGCGGAAGAGGGTGTTGTCCAGCTTTTCCGCCCGCAGGATGGTCTGTCGCCGATCGTGGGCGTGGTCGGAACGCTTCAGCTTGATGTGCTTCAGTCCCGGCTGCAGGGCGAGTACGGCGTGTCTATCGGCTTCGAGAGCACGCCCTATTCGCTGGCGCGCTGGATCACGGGGGACCGCGCCAAGATCGAGGCGTTTCAGGACCTGAACCGTTCCGCGATGGCCGACGATCTGGATGGCGATCCGGTTTTCCTCGCAACGTCTTCTTTCATGATGCGCCGGACCATCGAGATGAACCCCGATCTCGCGTTTCACGACATCAAGCAGATCGGCATGGCGTCGGTCTGAGACGGAAAAACCCGCTCTGTAAAGAGCGGGTTTTTTCCTTACAGTCCCATCAGGGACAGGATGTCGGGGAAGGATCGGAGCGATGCGCTTTCGACGACCAGCGTCCGGCCGATCTGAAGCGCCTTTTGTCGCGCGAGCAGACGCTCTGCTTCCGTGGCGCACAGACCATAATCCGCAACCTGTGCGAAGCCGACCGTCCGGCGGATCATTTCCAGCCCGCAGAATCCGGCCGTATCGCGCAGGATATCGCTGAGAAGCCCTTCGATGAGCTCCTTCCGCGCAGCAGGCCCTGACAGCGCCCACTGATCGCCTCCGGCGTTCTGAAGGCCTGAACGCAGATCTTCGGAAAAAGCCTTCCAGAACGCCAGCATTTCCGCCCGGAGTGCCGCCGCCTTGTGCGGGGCCGCGCAGAGATGCAGCGCCAGATTGCCCAGATATAGCCCGCAGTCGAACCCGACCGGTCCCATCGTCGCGAACTCACCATCAATGACCCGCACATCCGCGCCATCCAGCATGATGGAGCCTGTATGCAGATCCCCGTGCAGCAGGGCCTGCCTGGCGCTCAGGAACCGCTCCTGAAGCCGCCCTACAGCGCGGTGCAGGACCTGATCCGTCTGAAGCGCTTTCACGTCTTCACGCAGGCCTGCTTCGGGTTCCGGATTGCGGTCACAGACGCGATACGGATCCGTCAGGATCAGATCGACGGTAATGCGGGTGAGGGCGGTATTGCCGGAAAACTGCTCCAGCAGATGCGCGCCCGTCTCGAAAGGCTGGCTGACCCAGCCCGTCGCCTGCACGGTGCGGGCGATATACGACCCGATCACGGCAGAAAATCCGGGCGTCACCCGGTCCGCAATCAGGGCCGAGCGCAGAACTTCGTGCTCCGTCAGGCACTCCATGACGAGCAGGAACAGGTCCGGGCTATAAGCGAAGAGTTCCGGCATCAATCCCGTAACGGCAGGCGCCACGGCCCGCATGTAGCGCGACTCATAAAGGGCGCGCTCCAGGGGCATGGGCCAGTCGGGCGCGACGCGGACATGGGGAAGCGCCTGCTTGCAGCACAATGCTCCTGCCGGGCCATGCACCAGAAAGACCGTATTGAGATTGCCGTCGCTGACTTCCCGGATGGTCCAGTCAGCCGCTTCGCCTCCCAGACGCTCCGAGAGGTCAGGTCTTTGCGCCAGCCAGTCCCGCAGGTCCGGGGCATCAAAGATACGGTAGGTCATCGGTTTTGCTCCAGCATGGCGGACAGGGTGGGAACGAGCCGTTCTGGCAGTTGCGTGTCAGGCTGGATCAGTCTCAGGGCCTGATACTCCGCATTCCCAAGGCGGTGGCACCGCTCCTGCAAAGCCTCGAAATCCAGTGTGGTGGTAATGTCCATCCCCACGTCCACGATATGGGTCTGCGGATGCTCGCAGGCCAGAAGACAGCCTCCGACCTGACAGTCCGCTTTCGTCAGACCCAGTTCTTCCTGACATTCCGCCAGAAGCTGGGCCGCCAGATCGATCTCCGCCTCGCCATCACGGCTTTCCACATTGCCTGCCGGAGTACCCTGCCAGTAACCCGGCAGGTAAATGGACTCTTCCGAGCGCTGCCCGATCACGATGCCGTCCGTTGTGCGCAGCAGTCCCACAACGGCCAGTGGGCGCAACGTGTCCGCACCATAAAGCCCCGGCTCCCGCATCTGGGCCAGAACCCGCCGGTATTCGGACCAGTGCCCGCTGATCACGTCATGTCCGATCACATCCGCACAGAAAACGCGCCCGTTATACAGCCCGGGATGCTCCCCAAGCGCTGCATCCCAGTGTGATGCCACGCGGGTTTCAATCTCTGCGGAGAGCAGCGGTATGGAACGTCCGACCCGCACGGCAACGTGTCGTCCCAATGATGTCACGGGCCATTCTGGTTGGGGGAGAGGCATTGGACGCTCCGGATAAGACAGCGGAAAGGGCATCTTTCATGGACTGGAATACCCGCTCCCGCAATGTCGCGTCAGGGCATCTCAAGCCGGACCGAAACCGGACAGTGATCCGACAGTCCCGCAGGCAGCGTATCGGTTTTATAAGTCATGACCCGCAGGCTGTCCGGCACAAGCCAGTCCCGTGCGGTGTTCCCCAGCAGGATATGATCGATGAAATATTCGCCGCCCCAGCATGGGCTGGCACGACCAGCGGTTGTGAGCGTGACGGGGGCTTCCGCCTCGATCTGCTGCATCAGCGGATCATGCGGCGTCAGGCGCCGGTTGAAGTCGCCCAGAACCGCATAGGCCTCCCCTTCATCCTGCCGCTCAAGCATCCAGTCCTGCATGATCCGGACCTGCTGATACAGGGTGGGGCAGGAATGCTGGCGCTGGTTCAGCGGCTGGTCCCAGCATCCCGTCTTGAGATGGACCACCAGAAGGCGAAGGCTTGCCTGACCATCGCTGACCGTCACATCAAGCCCACCCCGCAGTTGATGAGGCGCATTCGGGCCCGCGACATTCAGCGCGGAAAGCTCGTCATTGACCGTCACATGCAGATCACGGCGCACGGCGACACCGACCCGCTGAACAACGGCGTCAGGTGTCAGAATGATCTGGTAAGTCTGGGAACTGAAAACGCGGGAAGCGGCAACCGGGCCATCGACTTCCTCGAACGCCACGACATCCGAATCCAGATGCCGGGCATAGGCCGCGAGTTTTGAAAAATCGCGGTGCTCACCACCTGGAACATCCTCCGGCAATGCCGGATCTCCGGACGGGCGCAAAGTCAGCCAGTCCATGTTCCAGGTCGAGAGTTTGAGTGTGTGGGCAGAAACAGGCTCCATGCTGCCGGCCATGATCAGGCCGGCGAGCATGAAAACCGCAGCCTGCTTCAGGCTGCCTGTCCTTCGGTGGCGCAGATGTCCTCAAGCACGCTCTCAACGGTGCGTGTCTTGCGCGTCCCCTCATCGAGAATGAGGATTTCGCCCTTGGGAATGTCGTAGAACCAGCCCTGAAGCTTCAGCTCACCCTGCGCCAGCGCGCGCACGACGGCGGGATGCGTCCGCAGATGCACGAGCTGAAGCAGCACGTTGAATTCGGCGAGTGAGCGGATGTCTTCCGGCCCGGCATCTTCGGCCTTCAGATCGCCCAGAGCAGCGCGTGCGGCCTCACCGTGACGCATCCAGCTCTTGACCGTCGGCAGGCTGTCGAGCTTGGGCGAATTCAGGTCCATCAGCGCGCCCATGGCGCCACAGTTGGAGTGCCCGCAGATGATCACGTTCTTCACCTTGAGCGCACCAACCGCATATTCGATCGCGGAGGACACACCACCCAGCATCTCGCCATAAGCAGGCACGATATTGCCGACATTACGCACGATGAAGAGTTCGCCCGGTTCAGTCTGGGTGATGAGACTGGGGCTGATGCGGCTGTCGGCGCAGGTGATGAACAGGGTGGACGGAGACTGGCTGGATGCCAGACTCTCGAACAGATCCACATTCTCCGGATAAACGTCCGTTTCGAATTTCCGGACGCCGCCCAGCAGTTTCGCCAGAGTATCACGACCACAGGCCATGGTGTTCTCCTTCATCTTGAACTACCGGGCAGTTAGAAGGCTTTGTCAGGACAGGTAAAGCATGATTCCGGTCAACCCATGCTTTGTCACCACCCTGACATACCATGACGTGTTTTCTTATGCAGTTGCCAATGTCGTGCGCAGCATTGCAAACACTGCGTCCGAATCCGCATTCGGGCCACCGGCCTGTGCCATGTCCGGCCGTCCGCCGCCACCTTTTCCGCCCATCAGGGCCGACGCCTCGCGGACCAGTTTCACGGCATCCAGACGGTCCGTCAGATCCTTCGTGACGGCAATCACGATGCTGCCACGGCCATCGGCATTGGACATGAGCGCCACGACACCAGAGCCGATCTGCTGGGAAATGCTCTCCGCCAGACCCTTGAGTTCCTTCGGGCTGACATCGCCCAGATCACGCGCTGAAAGCGTGATGCCGTTGATGCTCTCCGTCGCACTGGTGCCTTCGCCGGTCGCCAGCTTGCGCTGAAGGTCCGAAACCTGCGACGTCAGGGATTTGCGCTCTTCCAGAAGAGCGGCCACGCGGGAGGCCGCATCCGTGACGGGAACCTTGAGCAGGTCCGCTATCTGCTTCAGACGGCTCTCGGTTTCCAGTGCCAGCGATTCCGCAGCAAGGCCACAGACGGCCTCGATACGGCGCACGCCTGCCGAGACGCCACTTTCCGACACGATCCGGAACGGTCCGATCTCGCCGACGCGGCCCACATGCGTGCCACCGCACAGCTCAATGGAATAGGCCGTGCGATCGTCGTCGCCCTTGCCCATCGAGACCACGCGGACCTCATCGCCATATTTCTCGCCAAACAGAGCCATGGCGCCTTCCGCCACGGCCTCATCCTGCGTCATCAGACGCGTCTCGACCGGTGCGTTCTCCCGGATGCGGGCATTGACCTCGGCCTCGACCGCCGCCAGTTCCTCATCCGTCAGCGGGCGCGGCTGGCTGATGTCGAAGCGCAGACGCTCCGGGGCGTTCAGGCTGCCCTTCTGCGCAACATGCGTTCCGATCTGACGACGCAGCGCTTCATGCAGAAGATGCGTTGCGGAATGATGACCGCGAACGGCCGTGCGACGCGCATGGTCGATTTCGGCATGAACTGCCATGCCCGGTTTGAGCGTACCATCGACAACCTTGCCGTAATGCACGATCAGGTCGCCATTACGCTTCTGCGTGTCAGTAATCTCGACGCGCACGCCCGGAGCCGTCAGCGTTCCGTGGTCGCCAACCTGACCGCCACTTTCGCCATAGAACGGCGTCTGGTTCAGCAGGATCGCAACGGTGTCGTCCCCCGCAGGCGCCGAAGCCAGTTCGTCATTGCCACGGAAAATACCCTGCACTTCCGCATCGGCCTTTTCCGAAACATAGCCCAGAAACTCGCTCGGGCCATGCTTGTCCCGTGCATCGAACCAGACCGTTTCGGCAGCCGTATCGCCCGATCCGACCCAGGCCGCGCGCGCACGCTTGCGCTGCTCGGCCATAGCGGTTTCGAAACCGGCTTCATCAACGCCACGTCCCTGTTCACGCAGTGCATCCTGCGTCAGATCCAGCGGGAAGCCGAACGTGTCATAGAGCTTGAACGCCACATCGCCCGGAAGGGCTTCCTTGTCGCCCAGACGCTCCACTTCGTCGGACAGCAGGGTCAGACCACGCTCCAGGAGGGCGGTAAAGCGCTCTTCCTCGCCCTTCATCGTCTGTGCGATCAGGGCCTGATGCTGGACGAGTTCCGGGTAGGCAGCGCCCATTTGCTGGATCAGCGCCGGAAGCAGGCGATAGAACACGGGGTCCTTCGCGCCCATCATGTGAAGGTGGCGCATGGCGCGGCGCATGATGCGGCGCAGCACATACCCGCGACCTTCCTTGGAGGGCAGCACACCATCAGCGATCAGGAACGCGGTGGAACGCAGGTGATCGGCCACGACACGGTGGCTGGACTTGAACGGACCGTCCGCATCCTGATGCATGACGTCAGCCGAGGCTTCAATCAGCGCGCGCATCGTGTCGGTGTCGTAGTTGTCGCGCTTGCCTTGCATGATCGCGGCAAAACGCTCCAGCCCCATGCCGGTATCGATCGACGGGCGGGGAAGGGCATCGCGCGAGCCATCCGGCTGGTCGAGGAACTGCATGAACACGAGGTTCCAGATCTCGACGAAACGGTCGCCGTCCTCGTCCGGGCTTCCCGGCGGTCCGCCGAAAACGCTGTCGCCATGATCGAAAAAGATCTCGGAACACGGCCCGCACGGCCCGGTATCACCCATGCGCCAGAAATTGTCGGACGTGCCGATGCGGATGATCCGGTCATCGGACAGGCCGGCGATTTTCTTCCACAGGTCTGCGGCGTCTTCGTCTTCTGCATAGACAGTGGCGAGCAGCTTGTCCTTCGGAAGACCGAAATCGCGCGTCAGCAGCGTCCAGGCGAATTCGATGGCTTCAGGCTTGAAGTAATCGCCAAAGCTGAAATTCCCCATCATTTCAAAGAACGTGTGATGGCGCGCCGTGTAGCCGACGTTGTCGAGATCGTTGTGCTTGCCGCCCGCGCGCACGACCTTCTGCGCCGTGGTGGCGCGGGAATAGGGACGCGTTTCCTGACCGGTGAAGACGTTCTTGAACGGCACCATGCCAGCATTGGTGAACAGCAGTGTCGGGTCGTTCTGGGGCACCAGGGATGCCGAGGGAACGATGCGGTGGCCCTGCGAACCGAAGTATTCGAGGAAGGCCGATCTGATATCGTTGGTGCTGGTCATGATGAGGGAGTGTCAGTTCCGGGAGGACAGGGAAATATTCTGCCTGTCCTTAAACTATTGTGGCCGCCTTGGAAATGCAGCCCTCAGTCATTGCGGCCATGCGGTCCGGGCCTGTCCTCGGTCAGACCTGACAGGTCCGGTTCGGGGTCTGGCGCGGTCAGTCCGGCAGCCGGGATCTCGACCGCCATCTGGACCAGTTCAAGAGGGGTCTCGGGCGTCTGTGCCCGGAAGACGAGGCGCCGCGAAAGATTGAAATTGGCGACCATTCCGCACAATGCGCCTGCGGCAAGAGCGAGTTCCGGATAATGCAAAGTCAGCGGAACCATGGCGTAAAGCAGAAAAACCATGCCGCGGTTAAGGAGGAAACCAAATCCGTTAGCGAGCAGGAAGCGCAGCCATTGGAGCACCATATGCTGGTTTTCGGCGGCGGACAGCCGGAACGTCCAGAAGCGGTTGAGGCACCAGTTCCCGGTTGCTGCGACGAAATAGGCGGCCAGTGTTGCGGCAACCAGCCCGATCGGCTGGCGCAAGAGCGAAACCGTCCCCCAGTCCACCAGAAAACCCAGAGCACCAACGGTTCCGAAACGCAGGAACTGGCTGATGATTTCCGGGCGGCTGCGTGGATAGAAAATACGGCTGCGTCGCAAGAAACGTTTCTCCGGGAAGTCGGAATGAAAAGGCTCTGCCGCGTCTGAAACGGGCCTCGCAGGGAGAGTTTCTACACCGGGTCCCATAAAAAGAAAAAGGCGCCCCGAAGGACGCCTTTCTCAAAGCCGAAGTCGAAGACCCGGCGTCAGATCATGTCTGAATTACTTCAGGATGATCTCGACGCGACGGTTCTGCGGCTCGCGGGTGTTCGGGCCGGTCGGAACCAGCGGCTTGGACTCGCCATAGCCGTGGATGTCGATGGCGGCAGCCGGGACACCGTCACGGATCAGCTCAGCCTTCACGCTGGAAGCGCGACGGTTGGACAGACCCAGGTTGTACTTCTCGCCGCGGGGACCCGGGTGAGCAGCAGAGTTATCCGTGTAGCCGTTGACTTCGATACGCGTCGTCTGGACGTGCGTGGAAGCCTGGGCTGCCTGGGCAACGATCTCACGGGCGCGGCCCGTCAGGTCAGACTTGTCCCAGTCGAAGAACACGAGATACGTGCGAGCCGGGGTCGGAGCCGGCGGAACGATGACCGGAGCCGGCGGCGGCGGCGGCGGAGCCGTGTCGAAGGCATAGCGCAGGCCCAGGATGAACTGGTGCGAGAAGCGCTGGTCGAAGTTCACGTTACCCGTGCGACGACCGGCCTTGCCGTAATACGTGCCGCTGTAAGGGCCGTCAGCAAAGGTCTGGCCAATGAAGCGGTATTCCGTCGTGACAGCCAGGCCCGGAACATTCGGGATGTCGTAAGCTGCACCGACGATGCCCTGATAGGCGAAGCTGCCCTGCGTGCCACCCAGGCGGCCGACTGCACCGTTGTTGAAGTGCGTATCGGTCGGGTTGTAGTGCTGCCAGAGGTAACCTGCACCAACACCAACGAACGGCGTGACAGGAACGTTCAGGCCAAAGTTTGCCAGATCGATGTCATACAGAACGTTGACAAGACCGCCATAGGCCTGATCGGAACCACGGGTGGAACCCGGGCTCGCCGTGTGGCCGAGGTGGTTGATCTGGGAGTAGTTGTACACGCCTTCGACTTCAAGGCGCAGGCCGTTGCCGAAGCCCCAGCCGAACGAACCGAAGCCCGTGAAACCGTCATGGTGACGGTACTGGGCGCTGACGCCGTCATTGGCGCCCGGAGCGGACGGGGAGAAGTGGGCGTGCTGGTTCTGGACCAGGTTGTAACCACCGCCGATGTTGACATAGGGGCCGGTGATCGTGCTGGCCATGGCAAGCGACGGTGCGGCGACCATCGACGTCATGGCAAGGAGTGCCGTGCGGAGACGCATGTTTTCGTCCTCTTAGTGACTAACGTTCGAGCCGTTGGAAAATGCTTTCACCAACGGACCCAGCGCGATGCATAAGCGCATATAGAACTCAGAGTTCCCCGCGACAAAGCCAGTCAGGGTCTTCAGGCTCTACTCGGGGTAGGGGAGTGACATAAAAGCCACAGTCCATTTCGCCCGCTTCACGAACTACGCCTCGCGTCTACGCTGCCTTAGCTCATGGTTCCATCAGAAGCCAGAGCCTCATGCAGAAAGCAGCTATGCAAAAATGGAAGCAAAACAGTCATTTAGCAGCCGTATGACGTAACTTTAACATTCTTCACGGACGGCAGCCTTCGCGGATCAGCAGATTACGCACTGTTTCTGAGGGAATTTCACGGGTCGTGAAGGCCTTGCCGATCCCACGCAACAGGACGAACGCAACTTTCCCGTCCTGCATTTTCTTGTCCCGAGTCATGTGACGCAGAAGTATGTCGGCGGAGAACGAGTCCCGGAACCAGTCAAAGCTCACCGGCATACCCAGATATCGCAGGTGACGGTCCAGTCGATGCAGGTCCTCGACCGGCGCATAGCCAAGTTCCACCGACAGCGACATGGCCAGATGAATTCCGATCGAAACGCCTTCACCATGCAGGAGGCGTCCGTCATATCCCAGTTCTGCTTCCAGAGCGTGTCCGAACGTGTGCCCCAGATTGAGCAGTGCCCGCCCGCCCACGGACGCCTGTTCCTTTTCGTCAGCCGCCACGACAGCCGCCTTGAAAGCGCAGGCGCGCCGGACTGCTTCCGCCATTGCCGCTGGGTCGCCGTCCAGAACATCGCGCCCATACGTTTCACACCAGGCGAAAAGTTCCGGATCCGCGATGAGGCCGGATTTGACGATCTCGGCATATCCGGCAACGCGCTGGCGTCGGGGCAGGGTAGCCAGAGCGGAACTGTCCGCGAGAACCGCGACAGGCTGATGGAACGCGCCGATCAGGTTCTTGCCAGCGGCGGCGTTGATGCCCGTCTTGCCACCAACGCTGCTGTCCACCTGTGAGAGAAGGGTGGTCGGGATCTGCACGAAGGGCAGACCACGCAGGGCTGTCGCCGCGACAAACCCGGCCAGATCGCCCACGACTCCGCCACCCAGCGCCACGATGGTCGTCTTGCGTTCGATACCTGTGGACAGAAGGCGGTTCATGACATCGCTGTAGCAGGCGAGGGACTTGCTTTCCTCACCGCCGGGAACCGAAATCACATCCGCACGGATGCCGGTTTCCTCAAATGCCGCGAGAAGCCGTGGCAGGTGCAGCCCGGCCACGATCTCGTCTGTAATGACGACCACGCGCTTCTGGGGCAAATGCGGGGCAAGCCAGGCGCCAGCGCGTGAAATCAGATCCGGTCCGATCAGCACATCATAACTGTGATGGCTGAGCGTGACATGAACCGTCTCCGGCCTGCGATATTCTTCCAGGACTTCCCGTACGCGCTGCACGCCCTGTTCCACGGTGTCATCTCCACAATCGATAATGATGTCCGCCTCGGCGTAGACGGGGTAACGCAGTCCGACCAGCCGCTCCAGCACCTCATCCGGGCGTCCCTGCGCCAGAAGGGGCCGACCTGCACGTCCCGCAACCCGCTTGACCAGAACATGCACGGGCGCGCGCAACCAGACCGAAACCGCGTGGCGGCGGACCAGATGACGCGTCTGCGGATCCATCCAGGCGCCTCCACCCGTAGCGAGAATGCAGGGCGGACCGTCAAGGAGGCGCTGGATGACGCGGCGTTCGCCGTCCCGGAATGATGCCTCGCCATGGCGGGCGAAGATTTCGGGAATCGAGCAGCCGGCCGCCCGTTCGATCTCGACATCGGCATCCACGAACGGCAGGCCGCAGATCTGGGCGAGACGACGTCCGATCGTGGTTTTGCCAGCCCCCATCATTCCAACGAGCACAACCGTGCGTGACGGTAGGCCATCGGAAGAGAAAAAGGGTTCCGGCTTGGCTGAAAGGGGGAAAGGCAGGCGTGACATGCCCTGCTACCTATCATAGGAGAAGGGACACGTCCTGCCCTCACTTCGAGACCTTTTTCCATGGCCAATCTTGATCGTTCCCTTTTCCGTCTGCCGATGATCGGCGGGGCTGTCGCCATCCTTCTCGTTCTGGGTGCTGGTGGAGCATTTCTGCGTCTGGGCATGACCGCCACGCCGCCTGCTCAGACCATGGTTCACAAGGACCTTTCGGGCGCGGCCTTCGCCAGTTCCGCTGCGCCTCAGGCCGCTCTCCCCGCCATGCCGCCTGTGCCCGTGTCGGGACCGGTTCCCGCTGCCCCGCAGGCTCCGGCGGCAGCCCCTGCTGCTGCGCCAGCCGCTCCCGCCGCAGCAGTGCTGACGCCTTCAACCCCGCTGCCGACGATGCCAGCGCCCAAGGCGGCTCCGGCCCAGCCGATGCCTGCTGCTCCCGTCGCACCGGCCCCCGCACACTGATCCGTTTTTCATGACGCGCGCCGGTGAGGCCCGGGGGGACAGCCGGCATGTCGAGGCTTTTCTGGAAATGCTCGCCGCTGAACGCGGCGCCGCCCTGAAAACCCGTCAGGCCTACGCTTCGGACCTCGCCGATTTCGCGTCCCACTGCGCGCCGGTGTCCCTGTCCGAAGCGCAGGGCGAGCAGGTCCGGTCCTATCTCGCGGAGCTGTCCCGTGCAGGTCTGGCGGCCCGGACGGCGGCCCGGCGCCTGTCCTGCCTGCGCCAGTTCTATCGGTTCCTCATGCTCGAGTCGGTGCGTGAGGACGATCCGACCGAGCGCCAGCAGGCTCCCCGGATAACCTCCTCCCTTCCCAGGCCACTGGACGAGGACGAAATCCGCCTGCTGCTGGAAACCGGCACGCGCGGTCACGAGAACGAACGCCGGGACATCGTCTCCCGCGCCGCGCTGGAGCTGCTCTACACGACCGGTCTGCGCATTTCCGAACTGCTGGCGCTTCCGGCAACCTGCGTGCATGTCCGTGGCCCGATGCTGCTGGTTCGTGGCAAGGGCGGCCGCGAGAGGCTGGTGCCTCTGTCCCGGAATGCGCGGGAGGCTGCGGATCAACTCGTGCATTTCGATCGCGATCTCGGGAGTCCTTGGCTTTTTCCGGGACGCAACCCGCAGAAACATCTTACGCGACAGGGATTCGACAAGATCCTGCTCGCCTGTGCCCTGAAGGCCGGACTGGACCCCGACCGCGTCAGCCCGCATGTCCTGCGACATTCCTTCGCGAGTCATCTTCTGGCGCACGGGGCCGACCTGCGGGCGCTTCAGATGCTGCTGGGACACGCGGATATCGCCACGACCCAGATCTATACGCAGGTCATGTCCGAACGCCTCCGACAGGCCGTGGCGGCGCATCATCCGCTGGCGCAGAAAGCAGGCCCCCCGATCGACGCGGACTGAACAGATCATTCCGCATGTCGGAGGGACTGTTTCCAGACGCTCAGGCGTGCTATCGGGCTGGCCATGCGCCAATTCCTAGATTTCGAGAAGTCGGTCGCCGAACTCGAGACCAAGATCGACGAACTCCGCCAGATGGGCAGCCAGGGCAAGGACTCCGGCACCAGCGGCATCAATATCGATGACGAGATTGCCCGTCTGTCCGAAAAGGCCGACAAGCAGCTTCGCTCGACCTATGCCAAGCTGACGCCGCTGCAGAAAGTGCAGGTGGCCCGTCACGCCCAGCGCCCCAAGGCTCTGGATTACGTTCGTCTGCTAACTACGGACTACACGCCTCTGGCCGGTGATCGCGCCTTCGGTGACGACGATGCCATGATCGGTGGTCTTGCCCGTTTCCGTGGAGAGCCGGTTGTTGTCGTCGGCACCGAGCGTGGCCACGATACCGAGACGCGCCTGAAGCATAATTTCGGCATGGCCCGCCCCGAAGGCTATCGCAAGGCCCAGCGCCTGATCGAAATGGCCGGACGTTTTGGCCTGCCGGTTCTGAGTTTCATCGACACAGCCGGTGCGTGGCCTGGAATCGACGCCGAAGCGCGCGGACAGGCCCAGGCTATCGCGAAGTCGATCGATGTCTGCCTCAAGGCTCCCGTACCGCTGATCGTGACCGTGATCGGTGAGGGTGGATCGGGCGGCGCCATCGCTATCGGCGCGGGCGACCGCATCCTGATGCTCGAGCACTCGATCTATTCCGTGATTTCGCCGGAAGCGGCCGCGTCCATTCTATGGCGCGACCCGAAACTGGCCCCGGCCGCAGCGGAAGCTCTCAAGCTCACCGCGCAGGACCTCCAGTCCCTCGGCGTGATCGACCGGATCGTACCTGAGCCCATCGGTGGTGCGCAGCGCGCCCCGGAAGAAGCCGTCAAGGCGATTGGAAATGCGATTTCCGAAGAACTCGGATCTCTCAAAGGCCTAACGGGACCGGCGCTGATCCAGAAACGCCGGGACAAGTTCCTGTCCATGACCCGCACGCCTCTGCACTGAGGCTTCTGCAAAAAGCCGCTGCTCCCCCGCAGCGGCTTTTGTTTTTTTCAGGCTGTCTGTTTGTGCGCCGGCTCACCCGCGAGCGGTTCACGACCATGAGCCATGATCAGATCATGCAGCGCCAGTGCGGCCTTCTCGACGACCGCAGCATCATATCCCTTGGCCACCAGCGCGACGCCGCTTACGCCTTCCGGACGATGATAGGGATAGGATCCCAGATCAATCGTGGGGAAGTTTTTCTGCAACGTCGCCAGATCGTCCGCGAATTCGCCTTCCTTCAGCCCCACGGCATGCCAGCTTGCGGATACGAGCGGCGCGCCTTTTTCGAGTTGCGGCACCAGCCACGCCACCATCGCTGCAAAGATCGACGGCACGCCAGCCATCACATGCACATTGCCGATGCTGAAGCCGGGTGCGACGGAAACCGTGTTGAGGATCGGCGTGGCCCCTTCGGGCAGATAGGCCATACGCTGCCGGGCCGCATTGAAGCGATCCGCACCGAGTGCTGCTTCCAGCAGGCGAAAGCTTTCCTCATGCCGGACCAGCGGCGCCCTCATCGCAGTGGCAACGCATTCGGCCGTGATGTCGTCATGCGTCGGGCCAATGCCGCCGGATGTGAACACGATATCGAACGTCGCGCTGCACTCGCGGAGGGTCCGGATGATGCGCTCTTCGATATCGGGAATAACCCTGACTTCCATGAGCCGGATGCCCTGTTCATTCAGGGCCTGGGCCAGAACCCGGGTATTGGCGTCCTGGGTACGACCCGAAAGGATCTCGTTGCCGATGACGAGAAAACAGGCAGTTTTTTGAAGCATGTGTCCGCTCCTGATAGTCTTCGCCACAGAACGTAACGGGTCGCCTCGCGTTGTCGAGGAGAAACCCGTCCCGAATTTCTGTTTTCGTCAGGAGCACACATGACCGGAACCCCGCTTCACCAGCCCGACTGCATCCTCGATCTGCGCGCGACGCTGGGGGAGGGGCCTGTCTGGGTTGAAGCCGAGAAATCGCTTTATTTCGTCGATATCCCCGAAGCAAAAATCCATCGCTTCACGCCATCCGACCATACGCATAAGACATGGTCCGCGCCGGATCGTGTGGCGTTTCTTCTCCCCGTCGCGGATGGGACGTTCCTTGCGGGGATGCCGGACGGTCTGCGTCGCTTCGATCCCCGGACGGGAAATTTTTCGGATCATACGGTGCTGGAAGCCGAAAAGCCCCGCAATCGTCTCAATGACGCCTGTGTTGATCCGCAGGGGCGCATCTGGTTCGGAACCATGGATGATGGCGAAGAAAACCCGTCCGGCTCCATCTATCGCGTCGTTCATGACGGCGAGGGGCTGAGCGTCGCCCATCAGGACGAGGGCTACACGGTGTCCAACGGTCCCGCCGTGTCGCCCTGCGGCAAGGTTCTGTATGTCTGTGACAGCCCGGAACAGACGATCTATGCATTCGATATTCAGGCGGACGGCGAACTGGCGAACGAGCGTGTTTTTGCCCGGCTGGATCACGGCTATCCCGACGGAATCGTGACTGACTGTGCAGGCACAGTCTGGTGCGGAACCTGGGGCGGGGGACGTGTGGCGCGTTTCAAACCGGACGGAACGGAACTGCCGCCGATCCCCATGCCCGTCACGAATGTCACCAAGGTCGCTTTTGGCGGCGATGACCTGAAAACGGTTTTTGTGACCACCGCCAGTCGGGGGCTGGATGCGGAGATGCTGGCAAAGGAACCGCAGGCGGGTTCCCTTTTCGCCTTCCGCACGGATGTCGCAGGGGCTCCGCAGCAGGTGTTCCGGCTGAACTAGCCCAGAAGCTCCTGCAAAAGCGGGATCAGGGGAAGGTCAGGATCGGGCATGGCGTAGCGGCCGAGATCGCCGGCCGCGACCCATTCCAGGGCCTGACCTTCGCGCGGGGTGGGAACGCCCCGCCAGCGCCGCACCACATAAAGCGGCATCAGCAGATGGAACGGCCCTGCGTTCTCGCTGACGAAGGTGAACGGCGCCAGGCAGGCTCCCGCCAGATCGACACCCAGTTCCTCACGCATTTCCCGGACCAGCGCCTGTTCAGGCGTCTCGTCACGTTCGACCTTCCCGCCCGGAAATTCCCACAGTCCCGCAAGACGCTTTCCTTCCGGACGTCTGGCAAGAAGGATCCGCCCCTGCGCATCGAGCAGGGCTGCGGCCACGACCAGCAACGTCCGGGGTTTTGGCGGTTCCGCGACGACAGGAATGACCTCGGCAGGAGGCAAAGGAGCCTCGACCGGCTCCTGCGTCTTCGCAAGGAACGATGCGCGCGGCAGTTCAAACAGATCGATCGGGCAGTCCTGTCCACGGGAGACGAACCGCCTGCTGGATGTGCCCGTCTTTACGAAGCCGAGTTTTCCCAGAACCGCCGCCGAGGCGACATTATCCTGCGCGGCATCAGCCGTGATTTTCTCCAGCCGCAGAACTGTCAGGCCCCATTCCACGATGCGCTGACCCGCCAGCGTGGTCAGACCCTGTCCCCATGCCGTCGGGGCCAGCCAGTATCCGAGCGACCCTGAACGCCGGTCATCGGAGAGTACGAGTGCCATCGCGCCCAGAAGTGCGCCGTCACGGGTGATGGCGAAGTGATGCGCGCTGCCCTGCGCACTGTCGTGACGTGTCGAGTCGATCCACTGCTCCGCCAGTTCGCGCGGGTAGGGGAAGGGCAGGCGACTGAGCATCCGTACGACGCTCCAGTCATTGATGAGACGATGGATTGCCGGGGCGTCACCCGGCTGCAGGGCGCGCAGAACGAGGCCCCCTGCCTTGAGTTCAGGTGTCATGTCAGGACGAAGACACCTGTTCGTTCGCGGGCTTGTCAGCCGGAACACCGCATCGGGCCAGTAGCCTGCGGAGCATGTTGATGACCGGGAAGACTTCCTGATTGCGGTCGCCGCCCTGTTCGTTCCAGGCTGCTTGCTCCAGTTCCACGATGTCCCGGTCTTCCTTGAAGATCCGCTCGGTAAAGGCGACGAGGAACGGCCAGGCGATGTCCAGAACCAGCTTCGCCTTCGGGCGACGGATCGACAGCAGTCCGAAGACGCGGCAGGTCTTCTGTTCCGCGTCCTGCGGCACGTAGACGATCCACAGATCCATGACCGGGGGCTCGTCACCCGTAGCGATCCGCAGCGTCTGGTACGGATATTCCGTCCGGATCGTCATGACGTCCTTGTGCGCGTATTTCTCGCTGGCATCGCGACGCTCACCGAAAATAAACGTCTCGCCCCAGGGCTGCTTGCCGCCGGTGCGCGCGAAGCTGTAGCGCGCCTCGACCAGTGTGGGCTCGTCCCTGCCGCCAAGGAAGCGCGGCTTCATCTGGCCCATCTGTTTCATGTGCATGAACTGATGGTTCATATCCATCAGGTTCTCATGCATGAAACTGTAATGGCAGGCGACGCTCTCACCAAAGCGGCGCGTCTTGTATTCCGGGTGTCCAACCGAACCCAGCTGCGGGAAGGGTGTGCTCTCGGCCTTTGCCGGATCGCCCGGGAAAATGAAGATCAGGCCGCCTTCTTCCCGACACGGATAGGTCCGGACACCGTTCGGCAGCTTGCCCTTGCCCAGATACGGCACGTCGATGCAGCGGCCTGAGCGGCCATAGGCCCATCCATGATAGCAGCACTGGACCGCTTCACCACTGACCTTGCCCAGGCTGAGAGGAACCTGCCGGTGCGCGCAGCGGTCTTCCAGTGCGAATACGCTGCCATCCATCGGGCGTACGAGCGCGATCGGCTGTCCCGCATAGCGCGTGCCGATGGTCTTGCCGCGCTTGAGTTCGCGCGACCACGCCACCGGATACCAGTAGTCGGGGTTGGACATGACGCGCCGGAGATCGCCGGTCTTTCGGACCACATCTTCTACAGGAGAATATTCACCGATATTCGGGTCGATTTCCCGATCAGTGTCCGGAGCTGTGCTTTCGGCAGTAGCAGAAGAGGCAGAAACAGTCTGCGACATGAGTATCCTGATCCGTGATGAAACTGCGACGTCGTCTTGTTGGACATGAACCTAACAGGCAAAGCCCCATCACAGGAAGAGATCATTCGTCACTTGCCCGGCGCGTCTTTCCCGCAACATGCGGCACAAAAACCATCTTTTTCGTGTCATTGAAACATCATCTAGCAATGCTGGCGCTTTTCGGGCGGCGCAGGCACGTTTAGGAGACCGCTTCCCAACGTTCATAAATCCCAGATTCCGGAGTTTCGGCCACGGTGCGAACCAGATCCCTGCTTCTTTCCTCCATCGCACTGTTTGCAGTCCGCCAGTCAGCCCTGGCTGCGGGTCATCAGCCTCTCCTGCCAGCCGATGATGCTGCGCCGGTCAAAGCCCACGCCCGCGCCCATGCGGCACCGCGTCATGCCGCCGATGCTGCCCCGACCGTGCCCGCCCGCCACAAGACCAAGGCACTGGAATCCCGCGCAACCGAGAGTGTCGCCGTAACGGGCCGTCAGCTGACCGGCCGCGACGCCGAACAGGCGGTCTCCAAAGCCATCATGCGCCAGTATGTTCCCGGAACCAGCGCCTACAAGATGCTGGACCGTACGCCGGGCGTGAGCTTTACCTCCACCGATCCGTTCGGCATCGACAGCTTCGGCGCCAATCTTTACGTCCGCGGGTTCTTCATGAACCAGATGGGCGTCACGGTGGATGGCGTGCCCCTGAACGATCAGACCTACCAGTCCGTCAGCGGCATGAGCCTCGCTTCCGCGATTATCCCCGATGACATCCAGTCCATGCGCATGTCGCAGGGTGCAGGCTCGGTCGAACTGCCCTCCATGAACACGCTGGGCGGCACGATCCAGATCGGTTCTGCCGATCCCGAGGACAAACGTGGCGGCAAGGTGAGCCAGTCCTTCGGCAGTTACGGATCGTACCGCACCTATGTCCGTCTCGATTCCGGCAAGCTGAACCAGACCGGCACGAAGCTCTACACGTCCTATGCCCGGACCGACGAAGGCATGTGGATGGGCGGCGGCGACCAGTTCATGCAGCAGGTCGATGCCAAGCTCGTGCAGCCGATCAACGAACGCAGCCGCATGTCGGCTTTCTTCAACTGGTCCAGCCTGGCCCAGTGGAACTATCCGGACACGTCCATCGGCATCCTGAAAAACCTCGGCTGGCGTACCCCGCATCTCTACCCGAATTACGGTCTGGCTTACGGCATCGCCAACGGCACACGCCCTTACCCGGCCGGTTATGACAGTGTGCCCGGGATCGACGGCTCCAACATCGCCATGTATGACGGTGGGCAGTCCGAAACCAACTACATGGGCGGGCTGCATTTCGATCTCGCCCTGACCGATCACCTGACCTGGAACACCACGCTCTACGGGCACAGCCAGACCGGCTATTACAGTTATACCGACAGCGATCCCGACGATCAGGTCGAGGGTGGCGCGCCCCTGTCTGAGGAAGTCTGGCAGAACCGGCAGGAGCGCTATGGTCTGGACACAAGCCTGCGCTACAAGTGGGGCCGCCACACGTTCGAGGGTGGCGTCTGGTACGAAAACAACAACCAGCAGGCCGGACTGTTCAATTACCGCGAGCCGCTTCTGGGGCAGGGCGCACCGCTCAAGGCCGTTGGGCCCTATGATGTTTACGGGCCGGCCTATCTGGAAGGATATAACTTCCAGTGGACCACCAACGTCATGCAGTTCCACCTTCAGGACAGCATCCAGCTTGCCGAAGGCCTGACCCTGCATGCGGGCTTCAAGTCCATGACCGCCACGACGTCCGGTGGCGCGCAGTATAACAATTCCGACTGGACCGGCGCTGATGCGCTGCCCAACGGTTCCCTGACGGCCTCGCAGGCCTTCCTGCCGCACGTCAATCTGGACTGGCATATCAACCGCCATCACGAGATCTATGTGGATGTGGCCGAGAACATGCGGGCCTATGAGGTCTCGGCCTATGGTGTGGCGAACTCGGTCTATTCCGTGCAGGACCAGGCTACGTTCCAGGCCCAGAAGAAGTCCCTCGAGCCCTCAAAGGCCTGGGTCTATCTCGGTGGCTATCGCTATTCGTCGAAGTTCCTTCAGGTGAATGCGACCGTCTATCATGCCAGCCTGATCCACCCGATCCTTGCGGCGGCCGTTGGCTCCCTGACCAACCCCGTCTCGCAGGTCATCGATTTCGGGCATATCTCCATGACGGGTGCCAATGGTGACATCACCATCACCCCGATCGACGGTCTGAGCATCAGCAACAACCTGAGCTACAACAAGGGCACTTACGACCGGAATGTCGATACGGTTGGCGGCTACTATGCGCTCGCCGGCAAGAATATCGTCAACTACCCGGCCTGGATGTACAAGACTTCGGTTGCCTATAGCTGGAAAGGCATGACGGCGCATTTCGATGCAAACTACTACAGCCGTCGCTATTACAGCTTCATGAACGATACTTCGATCGGCGGATACTGGCTGGCCAATGCAGGGGCACAGTACCGTTTCGGCAAGCTGAGCGTCCTCAAGGACGTTACGGCAAGCTTCAACGTCTATAACCTGTTCAACACCAAATACATCTCCATGATGGGTGAGAACGACAACCCTGCCGTGGGTGACTACCAGTCCATGGAACGCGGACCTGTCCGCGAATTCTTCGGTACTGTCAGCGCGTCGTTCTGACCGACAGGCAAGGCAGGCGGCGCTTCGGTCCGCCTGCCTTCAGCATCAGCAGAAAGCTGAAAGAACTGCCGGGTCAGGGTCATCTGCATTCGGCCCCGTCAGACGGGCGCGGGCAGCACTTATAGCACGTCTGCCCCGGCTCACAGTGCGCCGGAATAACTGTCGCAGAACGAGAATATTTTTTCCGGCTCCCGTCGTCAGCATCATAAACGCAAGGCTGGATGCTGCTTCGACGAAAGACGTCACTTCAAAGCTGGTGGCAAAGGTTAGAAAATCCGGAGCCATCTGTAGGCTGGCGGCAAAACCATCATGGCCCAGTAACCACGTGGCACAACCCACAAGCAGAATAGTCCCCAGCGCAAGAATTCCCACAACATGGGGAAAATCTCTCATCCATCTGCCGGGGCGCGTCACAAGCTGATCACGACAGATCTTGCCGACCGGCGTATCGGGTGCGGCGTAGGCCAGAAAAAGCGCAGCAAATAGACATAGAAGTATCAGGGGTGCCATGAGCGTAACCTCAGTTCTCGCTATCCGAAGAATCATAGTCCTTTTCGGATAGTCTGTTCGCAAGTGTTTTCAGATCGGCGACGCCGAGCGTGGCACGAAGGCTGTCAGGCACCAGTGTTGTGTCAAACGGTGCGCGTGTGGGAGCTTCTTCTTTTCCGGTTCCGGGCACGGGCCGGATGACAGTCTGCGTGCCGAAAATCTGTGGGTGCCTGTTCTGCTGCAGATAGCGATCCAGTGTCGCCGCCGCGATCCAGCCGGCCTGTGTGTACCCTTTTGCCAGAGCGGCCATGGCGAGGACGTGAGCAAGCAGGTAATCATCCGGTTTCAGCCCATGCTGCTGAATGAAAGCTGCTTCGTAATAGTCCAGTCCCGTCGTGACAGTATTCTGCTCCAGCATCCTGTGCAGTTCGGCGCGCCGTTTCATATCATTCGGGACCAGAGTGACCCAATTGATCGGATCCTGTTCCCGCTCTGCCTGATCGGCATCGAACATGGCCTTGAGACGTGGATTGTCTCCGGCATGAGCCGTATGCGTTGCGGAAGCCAAAAGGACGAGCAGTCCGATGCCGTGAAGTATCTTCATGATTTTGCCCGTCCTTACGATTGCGGAACCCCGAGCTCGGCACTCAGATCGCTGATGAATTGCGAGGCCACGCGCCCCGAGCGGCTCCCGCGCGCCATGGCCCACTGAAGCGCCTTGCGCCGCAGGTCCTCACGCGGAACCGGCAGCTTGTAATAAGCCGCATAGGCTTCGACGATCGCCAGATAATCGTCCTGCGTCGCACCATACAGCCCGATCCAGAGCCCGAAGCGGTCTGAAAGCGAGACCTTTTCCTCAATGGCTTCCGATGGATTAATCGCGCTGCCAGTCTCGTTCTCGATCATGTCCCGCGGCATCAGGTGACGACGGTTGGACGTCGCATAGATCAGGACGTTCTCCGGGCGTCCGCCGATCCCGCCATCGAGCACGGATTTTAGGGATTTGTAGTCCGCGTCCTGACTCTCGAATGACAGGTCATCGCAGAATAGGATGCAGCGGCGCTTCGTGGTGCGCAGGACCGCCAGCAGCTTCGGCAGCGAGCAAAGCTCATCCCGCTGGATTTCGATCAGCGCGAGCGTCCTGCCGCCCTTGGACCGCTGCTCATCGTTCACCTCGGCGACGGACGCTTTTACAAGCGAGGATTTCCCCATCCCTCGTGCGCCCCAGAGCATGACGTTGTTGGCGCTGAAGCCTTCCGCGAAATGCCGCGTATTGGTCATGACCTGATCCATCTGCCGCTTTACGCCGCGCAGGAGCGACAGCGGCACGCCCGAGACCTTTTCCACCGGTGTCAGAACGCCCATAGCGGCCTGCCACAGAAAAGCATCATGCCGGTGCAGGATGTCCGCGCTCGGCGGGGGCGGGCTCATCCGTTCCAGACTGTCGGCAATACGTTCGAGAACACTGAGCAGGGCATGGTCGGTCATGGGAAACGGTTCCGGAACGAGGGGTTGAGATCAAAAGACAACGGCGCCGTGCTTGACGGGCAGCCCCCGGACGATATGGTCCCCGCCAGCTTCACTCAAGACTGGACCCTTACATCCATGAGCAGTCTGTTCATTTCTTCCGCCCAGGCCGCCGATGGTGGTGGCCTGCTGTCCAATCCGCAGGTGCTTCAGTTCGCACCGATGATTTTCATCTTTGTGGTGTTCTATTTCCTGCTGATCCGCCCCCAGCAGCAGCGCGCGCGCAAACTGCGTGACGAGCAGGGCTCCCTGCGTCGTGGCGATCGCATCGTTACGGCGGGCGGCATCGTTGGCGTCGTGCAGGCCACCCGGGATGACAGCGACGAAGTGGACGTCGAGATCGCACAGGGCGTGCGCGTGAAGATCGTTCGCAGCACGATCACGAACATCACGTCCCGTGAAAAGCCGGCCAACGATTCCTGAACCGGGTTTCAAAAGACCCGTTCACGAAAACGCCCCGCCCGGAAAACCGGACGGGGCGTTTTTTTGTCTGATGAACCCGAGAGGGATCAGGCAGACTTCAGCTCGGCTTCCGCGAACTCGTAGTTGGCAAGCTTGTCCAGATAGTTCGTGATGTAATCCGGACGGCGGTTGCGGAAATCGAGGTAGTAGGCGTGTTCCCACACGTCGAGGCCCAGCAGCGCCTTGCCCTGGCCCTCGGCCAGCGGGTTGGAGCCGTTTGCCGTCTTCGTCACGGCAAGCTTGCCGGACTTGTCCAGAACCAGCCAGGCCCAGCCGGAACCGAACTGCGTCGTGGCGGCCTGCTTGAAGAGCTTCTTGAATTCTTCGACGGAGCCGAAGTCTTCAGCGATCTTCTTTTCCAGACCGGTCGGAATCTGGCCACCCTTGGGGGACAGGTTCTTCCAGAACAGGATGTGGTTCCAGTGCTGGCCCGCATTGTTGAAGACCGGAGCGATCTCGGGCTTGCCGTGGGAGAACGCGATGATCTCTTCAAGCGTCTTGCCAGCCAGTTCCGGCTTGCTTTCCACGAAACCGTTCAGGGCCGTGACATAAGCCTGATGGTGCTTGTCGTGGTGCAGTTCCAGCGTTTCCTGGCACATACCGGCACCGGCGAGGGCGTTTTCTGCATAGGGCAGGGGGGGAAGTTCGAAAGCCATGATGTCACTCCTTGGCACAATAAGGCGAGGTGACCGTCCTCAGGGACAGCCGCTCCCGCATATCGTTCTCATTTATGGGGAAGATTGGCAACGCTGTGTTCCATTGCACCGATCAGGGCCGAGTAATCCTCATCCGCATGCAGACGGTTTGAAAGGGCCAGCGCCTGATCGGCGACGGCCATGCCGGGCATGAACGCGCCGACCTTGCGTCCGGCATCCAGCAGAAGCCCCATGTCCTTGGACATGAGACGTGTCGGGAACTGGGAAGGGAATTCGCGGTCCTGACCCATCTTCAGCTTGCGCTTGTGATGCGGGCTGACGACGGCAACCTGCTGAAGCGTCTCGAACACCACATCACGATCCAGTCCTGCGGCAAGTCCGTAAGACACGCCTTCCGCGACGATGTTGAGCGTCGCTCCCATCACACCGTTCACAACCAGTTTCAGCCGTGCGGCCGAACCGGCAGGCCCGGCATGGATCGTCAATTTTCCGATCACGTCCAGCACCGGCTGCGCGCGCTTGACCGTCGCTTCATCGCCGCCCACCAGCATGACGAGATCGCCGGTCTCGGCTTCAGGCGTGCTGCCGGACATGGGGGCATCAAGCAGGGAAAACCCATGTTCGACAGCAAGGCTGGCAAAGGCGTCTGCCTGATCGGGGGAGACGGTGGAGGTGTCGAGGACCAGCTTGCCGGGCGTCAGAGCCGCAAGCGCCCCGTTCTCGCCATGCAGGGACACGTTTTCAGCGGCATCATTCGGCACGCAGAAGATGATGATCTCGGCTGCCTCGGCAATCGCGCGCGGCGAGGGGAGCATTTCCGTCTCATCCTTGCCGCCCGACGGGGCGAACGCCACAACCGGATAACCGGCTTTCCGAAGATTGGCCCCCATACGTTGGGCCATGGCGCCGTAACCGATAAAACCGATCTTTGGACTGGACATGGAAACTGGCTCCTTGTGATGCGTTGCAACAGACTCACGCATCATAGGTGCCAGAGTTTCGCACAGTCCGGAAATTGATCATGGCGCTTTTTCGCTACCCCCGTCCCCTACCATCCGAAATCACTCCCAAGGAGATGTATCTCTCCCGACGCAGCCTCATCGGCGGTGCAGCGGCCCTGACGACGCTTGCGGGCGCGGCAAACGCGGCTTCACTCAAGACGCATCCCGGACCGTATTCCGGCACTCTCACGCCTACGCCACACGAAGACGTGACCCACTACAACAACTTCTATGAATTCGGCATGGGGAAGGCAGACCCTGCGGCGAATTCGCAGGATTTCCATGCGCTGCCATGGACGCTGGAAATTACGGGCCTTGTCCGCAAACCCGTCCGACTGGATGTGGAGCAGCTTCTGCGCTCCCCGGCAATCGAGGAGCGCATCTACCGCATGCGCTGCGTCGAAGCGTGGTCCATGGTCATTCCCTGGGACGGCATCCCGCTCGTCACCTTGCTGAAAGATGCCGATCCCGATCCCCGCGCTACGCATGTTGCTTTCGAAAGCGTCCTGCGGCCCTCGGAAATGCCCGGTCAGAACGGGGCGCTCTCCGGAATCCAGTGGCCTTATGTTGAGGGGCTGCGTCTGGACGAAGCCATGAACCCGCTCACCCTGCTGGCGCTGGGCATTTACGGTGAGACGCTACCGAACCAGAACGGCGCGCCCCTGCGTCTGGTCGTGCCGTGGAAATATGGGTTCAAGGGCATCAAATCGATCCAGCGCATCCGTCTGCTCGACCACGAGCCCCCGACAACGTGGAACAGGCTCGCTCCGGACGAATATGGCTTCTATGCCAACGTCAATCCGCAGGTCGATCACCCCCGCTGGAGTCAGGGCAGCGAACGCGTCATCGGCGCGCATTCCCTGTTCGGCGCCACACGACAGCCAACCCTGATGTTCAACGGCTATGGCGAGCAGGTCGCCGATCTCTATCGTGGCATGGACCTGCGGAAAAACTTCTGATGTCGGAAATCCGCGCGTCTCGCTCCACGGGTCAGGGTAGCGTTGTGAAACGCCACTGGCGTCTGCTCCTGTATCCGATCGGAATGATCCCGGCCGCCTGGCTCGTCTGGCAGGGGCAGCACGGGGCGCTGGGGGCGGATCCTGTTAATGTCTTCGAGAGGTCATTGGGGCTCTGGGCGTTCCGGTTCTTGCTGGTCTGCCTCGCACTTGTACCGTTACGGCGCTTCACGGGCCTGAACCTGTTGCGGTATCGGCGGCTGACAGGGCTGCTGGCGTTTTTTTACGCCAGCCTGCATCTGCTGGCCTATGTGGGTCTGGATCACGGCTTTGACTGGGCTGTCCTGTGGAAGGACGTGACGCACCGCTACTTCATTATTCTGGGAATGAGCGCGCTCGTCCTGCTCGTCCCGCTTGCCTTGACGTCCAATGCCCTGTCCATGCGTTTGCTCAAGCGACGCTGGAAACTGCTGCATCGACTGATTTATCCCGCCGCGATTCTGGCGGGTATCCATTTTTTCCTGTCCTTCAAGACGCTCAACAGCGTCTCGGCACCTTACCTGGCGGTGCTAATCCTGCTCTTCCTGAGCCGTTTCCTGCCCCGGGCACGGGCACGAAACGGCGTCTAGTTAAAGCAAGCCTCTGATCAGGAAACCGGACGAAGGGCTGCACGGATCTTGGGAGAAAGTTCCGTCAGGGCAGAGCGACGCTGCATCAGCATGTCAGCCGGGATAGGTCTGCTCGGGAAGTGGCACCCGTCGGCCAGAAGAAGCCCGTCCGGAAGACGGGTGATTTCCCCGGGCCGGAAATCAAGGCGTGAAAGCGGAATGCCGCAGGCTCCCAGCACGGCGATATGAGCGCTGATTCCAAGCGTCAGAACCAGCTTGAGTCTGTGCATGCTCTGCAGTTCGGCACAGAGCGCTGCGCTGCAGTTTTCCAGTTCCGAGGGAAGTGCAAGCGGCTGGGGAGAAAGGGGCTGCATCACACAGGTAATGCGTCCCACAATGGCGTCAGGTGAGGCGGGGGCTGCATCGAAAACGATCTGGTTGTCCCTGAGGAAAGACCCCAGGGTCTCCACGGCGTCTTCCGGATCAAGGCAGACGATCAGCATTTCTGCCGAAAGTGGTCCAATTCCGGTCCGCTCACTCCCTGATGCGGGAAGCGGTGGCGGAGGAGCGGTGGTCGTTCCGGTAGAAGCCCGAGGTGTCATGAATCGCTGGTCTCGTCACTGTTGATATCGGCAGGATGACGGACAGGTCCCTGTCTGGCGGGCGTGCGCGGCTCCGCCTGACGGCGCGTGAACGACGGCGCAATGTCAGCCAGTTCCACGAACAGATCAGCCTGACGGCGCAGATCGTCCCCGATCATTGGGGGCGTCGAGCGCATCGAGGAAATGACCGTGACCCGGACCCCGCGCGCCTGCACCGCTTCAACGGCGCGCCTCAGGTCGGAATCACCGCTCACGATCACGGCGTGATCGAGGCGGCCGGCCTGTTCCAGAAGATCTACTGTCAGTTCGACATCCATGTTTCCCTTGATACGCCGTCTTCCTGAATGATCCGTAAACTCGCGCGCATTTTTCAGCACGAGATGATAGCCGTTATAGGCCAGCCAGTCGGTCAGGGGGCGAAGGGGAGAGTAGTCATCCGTTTCGGGCATTGCAGCGTAATAAAAGGCGCGCTGGAAAAGGCACTGGCTTTCAAACAGGTTGCGCAGGCTGCGGAAGTCGACTTCAAAACCCAGATTGCGGGCTGCGTGATGGAGGCTGGCGCCGTCGATGAAAAGAGCTGTGCGTTCGTTCTGGCGCAGAAGCATAATGGTAATCCTGGTATGTAAAATTTGTTTCCCTGATACGTCAGGGTCAGAGGCTGCCTTCCAGCTGCGAACGAGCTTGGATGCACTCAGGTTCAATTCCGGAGGTGAGGCAGGTGCGGATTGCAATCGCATGAACCGCATGTTATTGCCAGCATTCTCTCTTAATTTATTCCCAAGTCTTACCCGAAGGGGGCCTGTCGCATGGCGCGCGTAACCGTCGAAGATTGCATCGAGAAGGTTCCTAACCGTTTCGAACTGGTTCTGCTTGCCGCCCAGCGTGCACGCGGCCTGTCGCGCGGTGAGGAAATCCGTCTGGATCGTGAAAACGACAAGAACACGGTCGTCGCCCTGCGCGAAATCGCCGAGGACAAGGTGAGCCTTCCCGTCCTGCGTGACGGCATCATCCGCTCGCTGGCCCGCGCGCCGGAACCGGAGCCGGTTGACGAGGAAGTGCTGGATCTCATCCCGACCGACCAGAACATTTTCGGTCTGCAGGATGTCTCTACCGAGGAAGAGCACGCTCACATGGCAGAGAACATGTCTGCTGACGAAGCTGCTGCGATTGAAGCCGAGCTGGGTGGCCGGGGTCGTCGCTGATTCCTGCCCGAGTTCATTGAAGGGAGGATATGCTTCATGCCCGATGCATCTCCTCCGACTGCGCCCCCGCCCGTAGCGAGCGGGGACTTCAAGCCGTCCATCGCCGGACTGCTGCGACGGATCGAAAGCTACGATCCGTCAGCCGATCTTACCCGGATCGAAGCCGCCTATGATGTCGCAGCCAATGCCCATAACGAGCAGCGCCGCGACAATGGCGATGCCTACATCACCCACCCCATCGCTGTTGCAAATATCCTCGCCGGTTTCCGTATGGATGCGACGTCGATCATGGTGGGTCTGCTTCATGATACCGTCGAAGACACGGGCGTTTCCTGTGATTCCCTGAAGGCCCGTTTTGGCGAGGATGTCGCGGCTCTCGTTGATGGTGTGACAAAGCTCACGCGCCTCGAGCTCCAGTCCGATCGCACCAAGCAGGCCGAAAATTTCCGCAAGCTCGTTCTGGCCATGTCGCGGGATATCCGCGTCCTGATCGTCAAGCTGGCCGACCGCCTGCACAACATGCGCACGCTTCATTACGTGCAGCGGACCGATCGTCGGCAGCGTATCGCCCGCGAGACGATGGATATCTATGCGCCCTTGGCCGAGCGCATCGGTATGGATCGCGTCAAGACGGAACTTCAGAACCTTTCCTTCGCCCAGCTCGAGCCCGAGGCTGATGCGACGATCCGCGCACGCCTGAACTTCCTGCGCGGGCAGGGGGCAGATGTCATCGAGCAGGTCCGTCAGGAACTGATGGCCCTGTGCGCTGAAACCGGGATCGACAAGGTCGAGGTCACGGGGCGTGAGAAATCGCCCTATTCGATCTGGGAGAAAATGCAGCGCCGGAACGTGGCGTTCGAGCAGCTCTCGGACATCATGGCGTTCCGTCTGCTCGTGCCCACACGCGACGCCTGCTACATGGCGCT
>CALFLO010000119.1 GCA_937880175.1 uncultured Gluconobacter sp. | reverse complement strand
ATGCCCGCTGCGATCGTTGCCGTGACGCGCAGGATGTCGGGCCAGTTGCGCTCGACGCGGATTTCTTCTGTGATGGGGTGGACGGCTCCCAACGGCATCGCGATGTGCCAAGGTGAAGTCGTTGCAGAATTCACAGAGGAGGCCACCCATGGAACAAATTATCCGTATTGGCATGGACACGTCAAAAAGTGTTTTCCAATTGCACGGTGTAAACGCGAAGGAGCAGCCTGTTTTGCGCAGGAAGCTATCCCGCCGGGAGATGGTAAAGTTTTTTGAGAAACTGCCCCCGATTGAAATCGCGATTGAGGCCTGTGGCGCCTCCCATTACTGGGGGCGGGTGCTCTCGTGTCTGGGACACACAGTGAAGCTGATCGCGCCGCAGCTCGTGAAGCCTTATGTCAAGCGCGGGAAAAACGATGCCGCCGACGCGGAAGCCCTCTGTGAAGCGATGAGTCGGCCTACAATGCGGTTCGTCCCGCTCAAGAGCGAGGAAGAGCAGGCAGCGTTGATGCTGATTGGAATGCGGGCACGACTTATCCGGAACCGCACACAGCTCGCCAATACGATCCGGGGATATGCTGCCGAGTTTGGGATCACGGCGCCCAAAGGCATGTGCCGGATTGAGGCACTCCTTGATCGGATCGCTGCGGACGAAAGCCTGCCCACATTGACGCGCGAGTTGTTTGCCCTTCACGCAAAGGAATATGCTGAATTGCAAGGTGAAATCGAACAGCTTGAGGGCAAGGTGATGGCATGGCACCGCGCCAACGAATGCAGTCAGCGTCTTGCGAAAATTCCGGGCGTTGGCCCGATCGGCGCAGCGCTGCTGATGATGAAAACGCCTGATCCGCATCTGTTCAAATCGGGTCGAGCCTTTGCGGCCTGGATCGGATTGACGCCCAGGGATCACTCAACCGGTGGAAAAACAAGGCTTGGCAGAATCACACGCGCTGGCGATGAGGTCTTGCGAAGCACGCTGGTGGTTGGCGCGACCGCAGTCGTGTCGCATGCCCGGCGGACCAATGGGAAGAATGCCTCATCTTGGTTACGTGAATTGCTGGAGCGCAAAAAACCGAAACTCGCAGCGGTGGCTCTTGCCAATAAGATTGCGCGGATTGCCTGGAAACTGATGGTCAGCGGCGAACACTATAAGCGCCTTCTGCAGCAACCCGGCGCAGCTGCTGTTTGAGCTTAGCCTGGCACGATGCGCTGACATTTGACGCTCTCGTGCCGAGCTGAGGTCGTGGCTTGCAAGTAATAGAGCAGATGGTGTGATCGATCGATCCATGGCGTGAGAAAACCCGTGGTAACCAGTGGTCATCAAAGACCGCTTCTGTGTTTGGGGCTCACGCTGCGGAAGCCATCTTGGCCAGCGACCCTATGGCCGCATCAACAGGCCGGACATATGGAAGCAAAGATCCGATCATTTTCTTGCCTAGCCCCTTGCAAGGGGGAGCCGTCCACATATGGTTACCGTCCGTTATGCAAGAGTTTTCTGACCAATATTGACGTGTGATCGTGTGCGGTCTTCTGTAAGGCCTGTTGATGTGGCCTTTCAGAAGCCACTGGCCGGTATGGTGATCAGCGGATCAGATCCAAATCTCACAGGCGTGCTTTAAAGCACAGAGAAATCCACTGGTTTTTCCGATCCGGATCAAACGATCATGCGCCCATTCAGGTCATCGCCCTCTCACACCCCTACCGGTTCCATCCGCGGGAGCCGAGCCATCGCTCAGGCTGCCACGGACAGGGCCGGATCCCGATAATCCTCCTGTTTTGTTGCCATGGCCCAGATGGCTCGTGCCATCCTGTTGGCCAGCGCAATGGCTACCAGCATACGGGGCTTGCGGGCCAGCATCCGTGCCAGCCAGCTTCCCGGTGCAGGGGCCTTACGGCTGGCCCAGTTCACCAGGGTCATGGCACCCATGATGAGAAGCCTGCGGATATCAGCCTGCCCGGCTTTTGATATCTTCCCCAGCCTTTCCTTTCCGCCAGATGAGAACTGACGGGGCACCAGCCCCAGCCACGCAGCAAAGTCGCGCCCGCGCCGGAAGCTCTGCAGGTCAGGCGTGTTGATTTTCACTGAGAACTGACCCGGGTAGGGCGGAAATTTTCATCGAGATTTGGGTTCTTCCGCACTTTTCGTGATGGGTATCTTGTACTGAGGTTCCGGAACTGGGAAATCCAGAAAGTCGTTCACTTTCATGGATATTCCCCAGTGTCACGCCTTCGGTCTCTTGATCTTCCCCGTTCCCTCGTCGTTCGTCGTGTTGTTGCACTGGACAACAGAGTGGAGATCGAAGTCAGTCTGCGAAAGCGGAGTGCAGTGTGTCCGGACTGTCAGTGCCCGACACGACGCATTCACAGTTTCTATCAGAGAAAACTCGCGGATCTTCCATGGCAGGGCCGTCCAGCCACGCTGATCGTTTCTGTGCCGCGCTTTTTCTGCCAGACGATGCTTTGTCCACGTCGGACGTTTGTCATGCCCCTTGAGGGGATAACCGTGCGTCATGGCAGACAGACCACACGTCTTGCCGATCTTCATTATTATATCGCCCATACCCTGGGCGGTTCCGCTGGAGCACGAATGACCGTGCGCCTGTGTTGCCCCATCAGCGCCGATACTCTTGTCCGCCGTCTTCTCTCACGTGCGCAGAACACCACAAAAGGCATGGCCCGTACACGTGTGGTGGGGGTGGATGACTGGGCATGGCGGCGGGGACATCACTATGGAACGATTGTGGTTGATCTTGAGAAAAATGATGTCATTGACCTCCTGCCAGATCGGGACGCTGATACCCTTGCCCGATGGCTGCAGGTCCATCCCGGTATTGAAATCATTGCCAGAGACCGTGCCGGTGCTTATGCAGACGGATGCCGCAGAGGCGCACCATCCGCTCTTCAGGTGACAGACCGCTGGCATCTGCTGAAGAACCTGTCAGACGCTTTTGTCAGCATTCTGGACCGTTTTACGACAACAGTGAGGACCCTGACACGACAGCTGAACGTATCAACGGCAGTAAGCAAAATATCTGAAACAATCAGAGCGCATCCAGAAGAGGCGCAGGCGGTCGTCAGGTCAGCCTCTGGGGAACGACGTGATATTCTTTTCAAGGAAGCTCTTGCCCTGAAAGCAGCGGGACACAGCATTCAGGCTATCGCCACAACGATCGGGGTAGAGAGAAAAACCGTGCGGCGCTGGTTTCAGCGGGGCCATGCACCACCATGGAAAAGGACGGTTCCGCCACGCAGCATACTCGTGCCTTACGCAGCCCACCTGGAAAAGAGATGGTCCGAAGGATGTCGCAATAGTCGTCAGCTATGGCGGGAACTCCTGGAGCAGGGCTTTGCAGGACAATATGGCACCGTCTGGAAATGGGTGGTAACGCGACAGGGATGTTCCGCGAAACCCGTTTCTTCCGCGCATGTCGCTCCACCTCTGGGACGCAGACTTGCGCGGCTTCTCCTTGCAGAGGATCCGCTATCTGCCGGACAGGAGGGACTGCTGGTTCCTGCCCTTCTGGAAGCCGAACCGCACCTTGCCGTCACACTCTGCTGGCTCAGGAAAATGCAGACCCTGCTCTGTAAAAAGGGTGACACCAGCACGGAAGGCGATCTGAAGGCTTTGCTCAAAGAAGGAAAGACGACGCTGCTGTCACGTCTGATTCCCGCGCTTGAACGGGATGCGGCTGCCATTGAAGCTTCTCTCGTCACGCCGTGGACAACCAGCCCGGTTGAAGGACAGATCAGCCGACTGAAAATGATCAAGCGCACCATGTTCGGAAGAGCAGGCTTCGAACTCCTCAGGGCTCGTGTCCTCCAGCCAGCATAACCAAAAACATCATCACGAAAAGTGCGGAAGAACCCAGTTCTCAGTGAAAATCAACAAACCCAACGGAAAACTGACTTTGCTCTTTACAGGGAGCGTAACCTTGTCGAGCGGTTCTTCAATAAACTCAAGCAGTTTCGCGCTATCGCAACCCGTTACGACAAGCTGAAATCCACCTTCCTCGCAGCCGTGCAGTTCGCTTCAATCATTATCCTGCTTAACTGACGACACGCCGTAGGATCTGATAGATAGAGCGTCAGATTTCCTGGTCCGCTCAGACGTAATCTTTGATCTAATTGACCTGCAATCGAACTGTCACCAGAACGCCTCTGTCCGTTCCAGGTATAGGCGAACTCACCACCATGTCGGCATGCAGCTGCTGAGCTATCTGTCGCGCAATCGCCATGCCGAGGCCGCTGCCTTCGGCATCGGTCTTTCCTCTGACGAAAGGCTTTTCCATATCCCGCAAAATTTCAGATGGCAGCTGTTCGCAATCATTGCAGATCAGGACTTTATGATCTTGCGTGATGATCACACTGACGGCTTGCGCAGATGAACCATGAAGAACGGCGTTTTCGAGAAGATTGCGAAACAGGATACCTGTTGCATCCATATCGCCCCGGATCATGAGATGAGATGCTCCAGAAAATTCAATCGGCTGGTTTTTTTCCCGCTCAAGTTCTTCTGCCAGAAATCGAATGACAGGCACCAGATCGAACATGTTCCCGGTCAGAGCGATCCCTGATGTCGCTCTTGAAAGCTGAAGCAGCTTTTCCATCATCCGGCCAATTCTGCGGGCCTGCTGCATGATGATCGTTGCACGCTCTTCATAGTCCGACCCTACAAGAAAATTCCTGAGAACCTGAACCTGTGCAAGAAGCGCTCCTACTGGATTGCGCAGTTCATGGGCTGCGTTGGCCGCAAAAGCGCGCTCTGTCGAAAGCGCCATTTTCAGACGTTCAAGCAGAAGATTGACGGCCGAGTGAATGGACACCAGTTCTTCGGGGAGATCCAATGGGGGAACGGGGGCCAGATTCGATCCTCCCCGGCTCCTGATTTCCTGCTGAAGGCTGGTCAGAGGACGCATGGCGCGACGGACACGCCAGCGGACCAGAACCCAGATCGCCGGGAAAAATATTACCATTGGCAGAACTGAAATCAGAATAGCCCGCCTGACAGCTTCATTTCTGTGAAAAGTCGGCTCACCCACCAGAATGTAATGGCGACCAGACGCTGATGGTACGACATACACTCTGAATAATGAGATGTTGTAAAATCCTGACTTCAGACGTGGTACGAATAGTGTCTCCGGCGCATTCTGTGACCTGACCTCAAGGCGACCGGCCGGTGTGGTGATCTGGTAGGCCAGCGTTCGCCGGTTCACCCCGGGGAGTTGCGCAATCTGACCACCTGGGGTGACGGAAGCCCTGTCGGTTTTGTCCAGTTCACTGATGACAAACTCCAGACGCTCGGCCACTTCCTGTAACGAGTTGTCAAGACGCTCCGTAACTTCATAGCGGGTAAAGGCCGCAACAAGAATACTGAGAAGCACCAGTGCGCCAAGCACGATGATCAGTGTTCCGGACACGATACGGGACGCCAGACTCCAGCGCTTCATCGGGACGTGTTCTCCGCGAGACAATAGCCTCTACCCCTGACTGTCATGATCAGACCAGGTCCGGTTTTCTTCCTTATCCTGCTGACGAAAACTTCAATGGCGTTGCTTTCCACATCGTCACTAAGACCATAAAGGGCGTCTTCAATCTGCTCACGACTGCAGACTGCTCCAGGCCGGCGCGCAAGAAGTTCGACAATAGCCCATTCACGCGCAGACAGATCAACTGTCTGGCCATCGCGTTCAAGCTGACGGCGCGCGAGGTCTATTCTGATAGTGCCCACCATGACCACATTGTCTGGAAGGGCCGCGTAACGCCTGGCAACAGCGTCGATACGGGCAACGAGTTCGTCGAGATCATAAGGTTTGACAATATAATCATCTGCGCCTTCTGACAGCCCCGCGATCCTGTCACTGACCTGATCCTGAGCTGTCGTGATCAGGATGGCCAGAGATGAACAGTCCCGCCGGATTTCCCGTAGCAGATCCCGACCATTACCGTCTGGAAGACCAAGATCCAGTAGTAGGAAATCATAAGAAGAGGCAATCAGGGCTGCCCGGGCATCGGTCAGGGTTTTGAACCAGTCGACGACATGTCCGGCCTGGCGGACGCGGTCTCTTACGGCCGAGCCCAGAGCGGGTTCGTCTTCGATAATTAGGATTTTCATGCGATGCGGTTTTTCATGATACGTGCGTAGAGAGAGGGCAGCACAAGCAATGTCAGGAGTGTCGAGGAGATCAGACCACCAATGACGACGGTCGCCAGAGGGCGTTCAACTTCGGCACCGGCACTGGTCGAGACTGCCATGGGAATGAAACCAAGACTGGCGACCAGCGCTGTCGCCATGACCGGCCGGAAACGTTCTTCCGCGGCTTCATACGCGGCACGAGCAGCATCCCGGCCTGCCACGCGCAGGGAATTAATGGCGGTGACGAGTACCACGCCATTCAGAACCGCCACACCGAACAGCGCAATAAAACCGATCCCCGCGGAGACGCTGAATGGCAGGCCACGCAGAGCGAGGGCCAGGATGCCACCTGTCGCGGCAACTGGCAGATTGACGAAAACAAGCCCGGCCAGCCAGACGGAATTCAGCGCAACGACAAGCAGGGCAAAAATCAATACCAATGCAATCGGCACGACAACTCCCAGACGTGCCATGGCTGACTTCAGGTTCTGGAACTGACCCGCCCACACGATGCGATAACCGGGAGGCATGGTGATTTTTCTGCTGACTGCCTTCTGTGCTTCGGCAACAAAGGAGCTGAGGTCTCGCCCACGAACATTGGCCTGCACGATCAGACGACGGCGGATATTATCCCGGCTGATACGGGGAGGACCGTCCTGTACCGTGACCCCCGCGATCTCTGAAAGCAGGACCGCTCCTCGGCCATCGGCGCGGCGGACCCTCAGGCGGGCGATCTGGTCACGTGTGCCTGCCTGGGCAGGATCGAAACGGACCTGCGTGCTGATCAGTGCGTTACCGACTGTGACGGGCCGTCCAATATGACCGCCGACCGCTTCAACTACGTTTAGAAGTTCCTGCTGGGAAATACCCAGCCGCGCCGCCTTTCGACGATCAATGTCGATATGGATGAAAGAAACGGTGCCGTCTCCCTGTGGAGCCACGTCAGCCGCACCGGGAATGGTTTTCATGACACTCGCTACCCTGTCCCCCAGCCGCGCCAGCGTAGCGAGATCATCCCCATAGATCGAAACGGCAATCTGGGTCCTGACACCGGACAGGAGGTCATCCATCCGCATCTGCACTGGCTGACTCCATGACTGCTCCATTCCGGGCAGTTCAGTGCTCAGCACCTGACTCATCGCCGTAACGAGCCCCTCCTGCGTATGCGCCGTGGTCCACTGTGATGGTGGCCTCAGAAAAATGAAACTGTCTGTCTCGTTAACGCCCATCGGATCAGTCGGAATGGCTGATGTTCCTGTGTTGCTCACAACGCTGGTGACCTCGGGAAAGCGACGCAGGATACGCTCCTGAAGGTTGACTTCCTTCAAGGCCTCGGGCAGCGAAATGCCGGGCAGTCGTGTCGTAGTTACCGTCAGGGCCCCTTCGTCGAGAGACGGAATGAACTCGCCACCCAGATGCAGACCGATCCAGACAGAAAAAGCAAAAATCGCGAAAGTTGTGCCAAACAGGGTCCGTGGTCGGTTTTCACACCAGTTCAGCATGGGACCATAACCACGACGAAGAAAAGCAACCAGACGGGTATCGTCATGATGGCTTGCAGACCTCATCGCCAAAGCCGCAATCACCGGTATCCCGACAACACAGTAAAACAGAGAGGCCAACAGCGCCATGATGACCGTCTGCGCCATGGGGCGGAACATTTTGCCTTCGATGTCCTGCAATGTCAGGATCGGCAGATAGACCATCACAATGACAAGAATGCCGAAACTTACGGGACGGAGTACTTCGGTTGCTGCTGAGACTGCGAGAGAAGCCGGCGACGTATTCTGTCCACTGGCCCTGTCACGAGCACGATGGGTCATGAAATTTTCGACCACGACGAGGGAACTATCGACGATCATGCCGAAGTCGATGGCACCAAGACTGAGTAGATTGGCGGAAATTCCGAACCATCGCATGCCGGCCATTGCACAGACGAGCGCAAACGGGATGACTGACGCGATGACCAGTGACGCCCGCCAGTCACCGATCACCACGATCAGAACACTGATGACCAGGAGTGCTCCAACGACAAGATTTTCTTTCACGGTCCTGATGGTGCTGTCTGTCAGCGTTGAACGCACGTAATAAGGGTCAAGCGTCACACCTTTAGGAAGAGATTGACGAATGCCGGGAAGTGCTGCTTCGATGGCGGCTAAGGTGGTGTCGGAACTCGCTCCCATGCGCATCATGATGACGCCAATGACAACCTCGCCCTGACCATCACGCGTGACGGCACCCAGTCGTGTTCTCGGTCCCATGGAAATGTGCCCGACATCCCGCAGGAAAATGGCGGAACCGTTAGTGTTGGCCCGGACGGGAATGGACCCAAAGTCATCAAGTGAACCGATCAGGCCGCGTCCGACAACGATCTGCTGTTCTTCACCATGCTCAATCCATCCACCTCCTGATGCGGAGTTATTGCCATCCACCGCCCGGAAGACGTCATCAACTGACACACCCAGTGCCATAAGGCGGGCCTGATCGAGAGCGACCTGAAATGTCTGTTCGGCACCACCGTTCACGTTCACGTCCACGACGCCCGGAACCAGTTTCAACTGCGGTGCGACAGTCCATGTCATCAGACGGTTCAGATCCATCAGCGAATAACCGTCGCCTTTGATCTGCAACTGCATGATTTCACCAAGCCCTGTAGCGAGTGGCCCGATATTCACACTGACTCCCGGCACAGATATCATGCCTCTGGCCTGCTGAATCCGTTCTTCCACACGAGCACGGTCAAGATTGATGTCCGTCTCATCCGCGAACTGGATGTAAACGACCGAGACTCCTGAACGGGAGACCGACCGTAGATCTGTCATCTCCGGGATGCCGGCCATACTGGCCTCGATCGGAAAGGTGATCAGCCGTTCGACTTCTTCCGTAGCGAGGCCGGGAGCAACAACGGAAACGAGCACCTGCCGGGGCGAAATGTCGGGCACGGCTTCCACGGGAAGGCCACGCACGATCATACACCCGGCGATGAATGTCAGGAAGATTACCCCAAGGACTAGCCAGCGTCGGGTCTGCAGGGCGGAGAGAACGCTACGCATGACGCTCTCAGTCTCCATCATTCATATCTGACACCAGCATCACCGCCTTCAGGGCGAATGCGCCTTGCGTTACGATCCGCTCACCTGCGGAGAGGCCAGAGGTAATGACTTTCTGTCCATTGCCCGTAGCACCAACATGCACTTCCTGTGGCCGAAACCGGTTTGGACTCACCGGCACAAATACAGTGCTTACGCCGTTGATTTCTGTGACAGCGTTCTCCGGCACAATGATGCCTGCCGTCTTTTCGCGTGTTGGCAGATGGGTATTGAGAAACATGCCTGGATGAAGACTGCCATCTGGATTGGGGGCCGTGCTTATGACGCGGACGAGGCCTGTGACCGGATCCGCCATGCTCCCTACCGAAGTTATTTTCGATTTCAGTAATGTCGTCCCTGTGTCCGATGTGAGTTCGGTGGTCTGTTCGCCGCCCTGGACCACCTGAGCGGCATCCTGAGGCAGGATGTCAGAAACAATCCATACCGATGACATGTCTGTCAGGCCTATCAGTTCCGTCGCAGGGGAAATGTCGTCAGCAACGCCAACGAACACACTCTGTACTTCTGCTGTGGTCGGGGCAATGATTGACGATGTCTCGTCCAGCGGACTGGTCTGGGCTTTATCTGATTCCGTAACGGAGTTGTATTCTTCTTCAAGTTGATGCTTCAGCGTATCTACATCAGCCTGTCGGGCTATAACATCGTCTTTTGCTGCCTGGAATATGGCCAGGCGACGCCTGGTCTCTCCTGCTGCAACTGTTGTTCCTTCCAGCTCATGCCCCCGGTGGTAGGCTGACGCTGCATTCTGAGAGGCCGCATACGCTGTCGTCAGTGCCGCCTGTGCTCTTGTCATTTCAAGGCGGACCAGATGTAATGAATGATCCTGATAGGTAAGAAGCGTCTCTCCTTTATGCACATGCTGACCAGGTACCACAGCAACATTCAGAACTTTACCGGACCCTGCTGGGTGAATACGGACGACATGCCCCGCCTCGGCTGTGACGGTTCCCATTGCATCCAGATTTTTTGCGAGTGTACCACTCCTTGCGATCGAGATTACCAGAGCAGAATTCTTCTGCGCCGCCTCTCCCATTACGACAATCGGCGCACTGCCGGCGGCTCGTGCAGGCGGCTCAGTAATGCGAAAAATAATCATGACACAGAGTAAATATTTCCAGTCTTTCATGGAGGCAGATGAAATAGTCACTGGAATTCTCCTGCGGCGATCAATGTTCGTATGATGGCAGCGTGCCAGGCAACTTCCGCCTGATTGCGGAGCTGCAAAGCACTGCTGGCAGCGGATCTGGCTCGTAACAGTTCGACCAATGATGTCTCACCGACCTGCCATGATCGATTCATCTCATTTGCGCGCCTGTTCATATTCTCAGCGGACAGAACAGAATTTCTGAACATATCTTTCGTGGCCGTCAGATGAGAAAAAACCTGAGCAAGTTCCTGCCTGACATTGCGGCGAGCCTGCTGCTCCTGACTGATAGCCGCTGCCAGCTTGTTGCGGGCGTCCGCTTCCATGGGAACGTTGCGGACATCGCTGGGAAGCGGGATGGAAACTGTTACCCCCACGCGGTCGTCCCACGGGCTGCCATACTGTTTTTCGTGAACTGCAGTTACGCCAACTTCAGGGTTCGGCATGAAAGAGGTTTTGGCGAGATGCACGCCAGCTTCTGCTGTATGCACGGCCTGACGGGCGGCTCTGACGCGAGGATCATTATTTTCGAGGGCTTCGGCAGAGAAGAGTCCGTGATGCGCTAACGCCACATTGTCAAATGAGAGGATATCGGGGACGGCCGGGCGACCCAGCAAGATACGAAGCGCTGAGGTCGCTGTCTCGACCTGCTCTTCAGACTGGGAATATTCATTGGCTGCATTTGCGATTTCAGAAGCGATGATCTGCTGATCGGCAAGAGTCATCTCCCCGATGTGCTTCCCATGGATTACTGAGGCCCGGATTTTTTCCAGTGTGTCTTTCTGGATGCGTGCGATTGCCAGTCGGCGCTGAGCCATAACGACGTTGGCTGATGTATCCAGAACTCTCATGGCCACCGCCATTCGCGCCACATGCAGCCGTTCCTGGATGGTAAGCGCTTCTGCTCTGGCAACTCCCACAGTTGCGCTACCTTGTCCAGGAAGCCAAAAAGGAACAGACACACCACCCTGGTAGGTTGTGTATCCTTCGTTACTACCTATGGCATGGTCATCAAAATACTGGCCTGACACAGTTGGACCACCAGCAAACCACGACCTAGCAGCCACAGCCCGTCTTGATGCCGAGTGATAATTTGTAGTCAATTCATTGCGATCAGGATCAATAGACCAGGCATCTTCTACGGCCTGAGTAAATGTGAAATTCTCGGCTTTCACTTCTGAAGAAAACCCAAAAGAAGCTAAGAAAAACAGAAAAACAAACAAGATATGAAATATATCAGCTTCTACGATACATATGATCGTTAGTTTTGACCTAAATTTTACAGTCAGAGAATCGATACTTTGACCACACATAAAATTCCGCCGATTGTATGTTTCATCATGAGAAAGGACTGCGATAGAATTGTTATTATAGCAGATGAAGCTGACAACTCCCTGAACGGCTATACCGATTACCTGATTGAGAATTCACGGATATCCACAATGCCTATTTGTGGGAGATCACCACAACAACAGCTTCTTTCAATCATGCCAGTCGTGACTAGACCGCCAAGACCCAGTTTTTAAGCCACTGCTATTATATCCACTTTTTTCGTTAAGTATTTGTTCGTTTTCGTTTCTTACATAAAAAACAAAACGGGAAATCGGGCATCTCAATAGGTTATCTTTAAGAGGAGCCAGCAGTGTTGAATGGCTACCCAAGGTAGCATTCAACAGCTGGCAAGGGGGAGAAATCTCCCTAATACTGTTCATTTAGAGGTAATAATGACGATTTCGGGCTGATAGGGTGGAGGCTCGCCGCGATGGCGTGATTTTCCGCGACTGCTGACGACGCGCTCTTCAAGAATCTCAAGCAGGATATTCTGTCACGCTTTATTTCTCTGCCGAGGGGGAAAGCAGGACCATATGGCCTATCTTGCGGCGTATGACCTGCAGGCTATGGGTGAATGACAGCCGGTCTGGATCTTCTCTTACCTTCAACGCCGCTTCATGCATCAGGCTTCGTATCGTGAAATGTGCAAGCATCAGGCCGTGGAATTCCTGACGAACAAGTTCCGGTGTTTTGCTCCTCAAGCACAGACGCGCGCCGCGCAGATGGGTCTTGAGTTCGTCGAACGCGGTCTCGATCTCCCAACGCTCGTGATAAAATGCCGCCAGATCGCAAGCAGGTGCGTGTGCCGGATCAAGGATCGTCGTCACCAGCGTGTAGGTTTAGTCGCCATTCTCCACGCCGTCCAATCGATAGCGCAGGACACGGACCGGGAGAGGTTCCAAGGGGGCGCCGCCACTGCGTTCCGAACGGCGCCAGGTATTCAGTTCGCTACGCCACGAGCCATCGGGCAAGCGCACGGGCAGCCAGCGCGCCGAAGCCGCCGGAGGCCCCGGTGATGACGATGATCTGTTTCATGGCACGCAATCTTTCATGGAATAGGAGGCGTCCGGCACGGTGCCGGACGCCAGGGACTGGGTTCAGATGATTCCACCATTGGCGCGCAGCGTCTGGCCGTTGATCCACGCACCATCCGGGCCGGACAGGAAGGCGACGCTGGCGGCGATGTCCTCGGGCTGGCCCAGCTGCTCCAGCGGGGCGAGCTTCGACAGACGGTCGATGAGTTCGGGTGATTTTCCGTTCAGAAACAGATCCGTCGCAGTCGGTCCGGGGGCCACCGCGTTGACGGTGATGGCGCGGCCACGCAGTTCTTTCGCCAGAATGCTCGTCAGAGCCTCCACTGCGTCCTTGGTGGCGGCATAGACGCCGTAGCCCGGCTGCAGCAGTCCCGTGACGCTGGACGAGAAATTGATGATCCGCCCGCCGTCATGCAGCCGCTTGGCGGCCTCGCGCATCGTGTTGAACGTGCCCTTCAGGTTCGGGCTGATCCAGGTTCCTCGTTACCATGTCGAACGGGATCTGGTGCAGGGGACTCTCGTGACGATTCTGCCCGATTCTCCACCATCGCCGACGCCAGTCTCATTGCTCTATCCGCGCAACCGGCAGCTCTCACCACGGGTGCGCGTGTTCATAGACTGGGTTGCCGGACTGTTTCCCAAAACGACTTAGCAGCGGCCAAATGCCTTATCCGATGCATCGGCGTATGCGGGCCTCGCCTCGGCGGAGGCGACCATTAATTCAGCACGTTCAAATGTCCGGGAAGGTCGGAACAGCGAAACGTCTGCTGTTCAACGGAAGCCGAAAAAAGCTGACGTTGTTGGCGATCCAGCATCATGGTGCTGCCCAGTCATGAAAATCAGACAAGGCTCCGATCGCCTCACTGACGAGGCAAGAAACACTGCGGCAGTATACGTCCAAGCACTTTGTCCTTCAGGACGAACTGATGAAAAAGTGCCGCTCCGCCATGGCCTGTCGCAAGACCCATGATCAGCCACGCATTCCAGTCATGCAGGCTCTGAAGCCACGCTACGGTGTTCGGCGGGAGCCGCGCGAATGGGGAGGGGATCAGGAGTCCGAAAAAACTCATCGTCTGTCCGGCACCCCATCGCCAGAGGTAGCCCAGCACGATTTCCGCCAGAAGCAGCCCATAGAGTGTGTACTCCGCCCCGAGAGCGCATACCCGGTCCACTGGACGGAGAAGGTCCGACAGATGCCGGCCTTTCGTCAGACGCCAGACTATGCGGAACGCCATGATCACCGTCAGCAGGATACCGACGGTCAGATGCGCGACGACCATCAGATGATGGACGGGTTTTGCCGGCCAGTTCCAGGTTTCGCCAAGAGCAAACTGAAGCAGCACCAGAAAGGCGGTGGTCCAGTGAAGGACGATCGTCGGCCTGTCGTAGCGCAGGGTGTCGGTAATGTCCGGCGTTGAACAAGGCATATGCGTCTCGGTGAAAAGGAACCCTGGATTCACTTCCATATCATGCTTACCTGACAGGATTCTGAACAGAGAATATTTTACGAAAATATAAATACTATTGAAAATAGCTCGCAATACCAGAATAAAATGCCTATTGCCGTGGCAAAAACAGGGGCCTAAATCTGGTTTGTATTTATCAGAAGCAACAGGTCACCTTATGTCGCGTCTCCATCCTCTGGTCGAACGCCATGCCGTCGAGAAACTGGGGTGGCTGCGCGCGGCCGTTCTCGGCGCCAATGACGGAACGCTGTCGACCGGCAGCCTCATCGTCGGCGTTGCCAGCTCTCATGCGACACGCGGCAGCATTCTCATCGCGGGACTATCCGCGCTTGTCGCGGGCGCCCTGTCCATGGCGGCGGGCGAGTATGTCTCGGTCAGTTCCCAGGCCGATTCCGAACATGCCGACATCGCCCGCGAGAAACAGGAGCTGGCCACGGACTGGGAGGGGGAGGTCGCCGAACTGGCCGGGATCTATCAGAAAAGAGGACTGGATGGAGACCTCTCACACGAGGTCGCCGTCGCCCTTATGAAACATGATGCGCTCGGTGCTCATGCCAGGGATGAACTGGGTCTGTCCGAGGCCACAGCGGCAAGACCCATACAGGCGGCATTCGCCTCGGCAACCGCCTTTTCATCCGGAGCACTACTGCCTGTGCTGGCGGCGGTTCTGACGCCCGTGGCGTGGGTGTCCTGGGGCGTGTCCCTGACCTCGGTCGTGGTTCTCGCCGTTTTGGGCGTCGTCGGCGCGCTTGCCGGCGGCGCGGCGCCTCTGCGGCCAGCACTGCGTGTGACGTTCTGGGGTATTGTTGCGATGATCGTCACGGGCGGAATCGGCCGCCTGTTCGGCGTGTGACACCGTATTCCAGGTTTTGAACGAGGCATGTCCTCGGTAGTCTTGACTTCATCCAATATATCCGTGATCGTCGATTTATGGATACAGAATCTGCCCTCGCTGCCCTGAGCGCTCTGTCGCAGTCCACGCGAATGGAGATCTTCCGCCTGCTGGTGCGCCACGAACCGGACGGACTACCCGCCGGAGACGTCGCGCGGCATCTCGATGTCCCGCAGAACACGATCTCGGCCCATCTTGCCACCCTGACCCGTGCCGGCCTGCTGACCTCGCAGCGCCACAGCCGGCTGATCGTCTATCGTGCGCGCCTTCCGCGCTTGCGCGACCTGATGCTCTTCCTCGTAAGAGACTGCTGTGCGGGCAGCCCCGAACTCTGCGCGCCCCTGGTCGCGAACCTGTCCTCCTGCTGCCCATCCCGGGAATCCTGCCCATGACCATCACGATCTACCACAATCCGGCCTGCGGCACGTCGCGCAACGTGCTGGCACTGATCCGCAACAGCGGCGAGGAGCCCCGGATCATCGAATATCTGAAAACGCCGCCGAGCCGGGCCGAACTGGTCGATCTGATCGCCCGTATGGGGCTTCCGGTGCGCTCGGTCCTGCGGGAAAAGGGCACGCCCTTTCACGAGCTCGGCCTCGATAATCCGACCCTGACGGACGATACGCTGATCGACGCCATGATCGCACACCCGATCCTGATGAACCGGCCGATCGTCGTCACCCCCCTCGGTGTTGCGCTCTGCCGTCCGTCCGAGGCGGCTCTGGAAATCCTGCCCAACCCGCAGCGGGGCGCTTTCGTCAAAGAGGACGGCGAGAAGATCGTCGATGAATCCGGAAAGCGGATCTCCTGATGCTGGCTCTTCTGCTTTTCGTTGTCACGCTGGTTTTTGTCATCTGGCAGCCTCGGGGGCTGGGCATCGGCTGGAGCGCAATGGCAGGTGCCGCCGTGGCCCTGGCGTCTGGAGTGATCCACTGGCACGACATTCCTGTCGTCTGGCACATCGTCTGGGACGCGACCTTCACCTTTATCGCGCTGATCGTCATCTCGCTGTTGCTGGATGAGGCAGGGTTCTTCCATTGGGCCGCCCTGCACGTCGTACGCTGGGGCAAAGGGCGAGGCCGGACGCTATTCCCGCTGATCGTGGTGCTGGGAGCGGCCATTGCAGCGGTTTTCGCCAATGACGGCGCGGCGCTGCTGCTGACGCCCATTGTCATCGCTATCCTGACGCAACTGCGCCTGAGCCATGGCGCGGCGCTGGCCTTTATTATCGCCACTGGGTTCGTCGCGGATACCACCAGCCTGCCGCTTGTCATTTCCAACCTGGTGAACATCGTCAGCGCCAATTTCTTTGGCATTGCGTTTGATCGCTATGCCGCGATCATGGTCCCTGTCGATCTGGTGGCGCTGGGCGCGACGCTGGCTGTGCTTTGGCTGTGGTACCGGCGGCAGGTGCCTGCGACCTATCCCGTCGCCGAACTGCCAGCACCCGCTGCGGCAATTCGTGACCACCATGTATTTCGGGCGGCATTTCCGCTGCTGGTCCTCGTTCTGGCGGCCTATTTCCTGACAGCGCCGTTTCATATCCCGGTCTGTGTTGTAGCCTGTCTGGCCGCCGGAACCCTGTTGCTCGTCGCCGGATATGGCCGGGTGATCCCTGTTCGCAAGGTGCTGATGGGCGCACCATGGCAGATCGTGATCTTCTCGCTGGGCATGTATCTGGTGGTGTATGGCCTGCGCAACGCCGGGCTGACCGACTACCTTGCGGCCGCACTGGTCTGGCTTGGCCATCAGGGGCCGTTCATCGCCACCATCGGCGCCGGCTTTCTGGCGGCTGTTCTGTCGTCAATCATGAACAATATGCCGAGTGTGCTGGTCGGGGCACTGGCGATCCAGCAGGCGCACGACATCACGCCGCTGACACGCGACCTGATGGTCTATGCCAACATCATCGGCTGCGACCTCGGGCCGAAATTCACGCCGATCGGCAGTCTCGCGACACTGCTCTGGCTGCATGTGCTGGCGTCCAGGAACCATCGGGTCACGTGGGGGCAATATATGAAGGTGGGTCTGGTGATCACACCTCCCGTCCTGCTGGTCACACTCCTGGCGCTGGCCCTGTGGCTGCCTCTAATCAGCCAGCCGTAATGCATGAATGGACCGATATCACAATGACTGAACCTGACTTGCCGGCCCTTCACCCCGAATATCTTGAACAGGTCGATCTCGCGCGGCTGGAACCGCAACCGCGTGTGGACCATCCGCCGCGTATCCTTCTGCTCTATGGCTCTTTGCGTCCCCGCTCGTTCAGCCGCCTGCTGGTGCTGGAGGCAGAGCGCATTCTGAAAGTCCTCGGCGCCGAGACACGGGTGTTCGACCCGACCGACCTGCCGGTAGCGGATTCCGTGCCCGCGACCCATCCGAAAGTGCAGGAACTGCGGAAACTCTCGATCTGGTCGGAAGGTCAGGTCTGGTGCAGCCCCGAACGGCACGGCAACATCACTGCCGTGTTCAAGAACCAGATCGACTGGCTGCCGTTGTCCGAAGGCTCAATCCGCCCGACGCAGGGCCGTACGCTGGCGGTCATGCAGGTTTCGGGTGGATCGCAGAGCTTCAATTCCGTCAATGCCCTACGGGTGCTGGGCCGGTGGATGCGGATGTTCACCGTCCCCAATCAGTCCAGCGTGCCGATGGCCTATACCCAGTTCGGTGACGATGACCGGATGAAGCCATCCCCCCTCTATGACCGGATGGTAGATGTCATGGAGGAGCTGATGAAGTTCACATGGCTGCTGCGCGACCGGGCCGACTACCTCGTTGATCGCTACAGCGAACGCAAGGCGGAATTCCGTCTCCCGGAAAGTCTGTGAGCCGGGCAATGGCGGAACAGTTCGATGTTGTGATCGTGGGAGGCGGTCAGGCGGCCCTCGCCGCGTCGTATTTTCTACGACGGACCGGACTGCGTTACGTCATTCTTGATAACGGGACGCAGGCGGGTGGTGCATGGGTGCATGGCTGGGACTCCCTGCATCTGTTTTCACCCGCGTCCTACAGTTCGCTGCCCGGCTGGCCGATGCCAGACACGCCGGATGGCGGCTATCCGACCCGTGACGAGGTGTTGGACTATCTGCACCGCTACGAGGCGCGCTATGCGCCGCCGATCCGCCATCCGGTCATGGTCGAGTGTGTGGAGCGCGCGAACGGAAAACTTCTGACTGTCAGAACCAGCGCGGGTGATTTTCTTGGCCGTGCGGTTATCGGGGCGACCGGTACGTGGTCAGCCCCCTTTGTTCCCGATGTCGCGGGGCGTGACCTCTTCGGCGGGACGCAACTCCATTCCAGCCATTACCGGAATGCCGCGCCCTTTGCCGGCCGACGTGTACTGGTGGTGGGTGGGGGCAACTCCGGGGCACAGATTATGGCGGAGCTGTCGCTTGTCGCTCAGGCAACATGGGTCACGCTGCATGATCCCATCTTTCTGCCCGATGACGTGGACGGACGGGTCCTGTTCGAGCGGGCGACCGCTCGCGTTCTCGGCGGCCCGTCGGCCATGCCCACCAGCGGCTTTGGCGATATCGTCATGGTCCCACCTGTGCGCGCCGCCAGGGAGCGAGGCGTGCTCCACGCGGTGCGCCCGTTTGTACGTGTGACGGCGACGGGCGTCGTCTGGCCCGACGGGCGGGAAGAAGCCATCGATAGGATCATCTGGTGTACCGGCTTCCGACCCGCGCTCGGTGTATTTGCATCACTCGACGTGATCGAGCCGGACGGCTTGATCCGTGTTAACGGGCAGCAGGCCGTCAGGGAGCCACGTCTCTGGCTGCTGGGTTATGGCTCCTGGTGTGGGCCCGCATCCGCCACGCTGCTGGGCGCCGGCCGTGTCGCCAGATCCATGGTCCGGCAACTGGCGGCCTGGCTTGCGTCGCCGATATAGAAGGTCTGCTTATCGAAACTTTGAGCAAGTCTGAACACGGCCGAGAAGAGGCGACTGCTGCCTGTCCGCTCTGCTTCTGCTATGCCGACAGGCAGATTGCTGCAGGAATTGTCCATAACGCTTCGCCGTCAATCTCAATCAGCAGCTGTGTTCCGCTGGACAGAATGCGCATACCGATCCCCCCACTTCTTGAGCGCCTGAATAACTGGCTTCAGCGTCTTTCCCAGCTCGGTCAGGGCGTAGTCCACATGCGGTGGCACCTCGGGAAAAACGGTGCGTGACACCAGTCCGTCTGCCTCGAGTTCGCGCAACTGATTGGTCAGCATCCGCTGCGTGACGTTGGGAAGGCGACGGCGCAGTTCGCCGAACCGCAGCACTCCGTCCTCGAACAGGTGATACAGGATCAACGCCTTCCACTTCCCGCCAAACAGTTCCAGCGTGGCTTCCACCGTGCAACCGGGGCTACAGGCCAGCGTGGTGTGACGAATGCGGGGCATGGTATCATTCCTGACACTAGTGGCGGTTTATGTGCGTTCTTGCGCACACCGCAGGCTGGGTCAATGTTTACATGCGGGCCGGACAGATGGCCTGCATTTATAAACAGGGTTGATCATGTCTTCATCTTCTTTATTCGAACCTGTGCGACTGGGCGACCTGTCGCTGGAAAACCGGATCTTCCTGCCACCACTGACACGCTGCCGCAGCACCCAACCGGGCGATATTCCCAACGCGCTGATGGCCGAGTATTACGCGCAGCGCACGCAGGCGGGTTTCCTGATTACCGAAGGTACGCAGATCGAACCCCGCGGGCAGGGCTATGCCTGGACGCCAGGCATCTATTCACCCGAGCAGGTCGCGGGCTGGAAGCTGGTCACCGATGCGGTACACGCAAAGCGGCGGCCCATCTTTGCACAATTGTGGCATGTGGGCCGCGTGTCCCACCGGGCATTGCAGCCCGGTCATGAGGCACCGATCGCTCCGTCCGCGGTCGCGGCAACAGGCGTAAACGTGTTCATCCCCACGGGGCCGGGTACAGGAAAGCTGGTACCCCCTGATGTGCCACGCGCGCTGACCATTCCCGAAATCCAGGAACTGGTGGAGATGTATGCACAGGCGGCGCGCAACGCGCTGTCCGCAGGCTTCGATGGGGTAGAGATCCACGCAGCCAATGGCTACCTGATCAACCAGTTTATCTCCGAACGGGCCAATTTCCGCATCGATGCCTATGGCGGCAGCCTGTCCAATCGCCTGCGCTTCCTGCGCGAGGTGGTCGAGGCCGTCTCCGCCGTCGTCACGCCCGACAGGATGGGCGTGCGGTTTTCCCCGCTGTTCGGCACGACCACGGAAGAGCGCGTGTATCTTGGCCTGCTGGAGGACAATCCAGCGGAAACCTATACGGCGGCCGTGCGCGTGCTGGCGGACGCGGGCATCGCCTATGTCTCGCTCGCCGAGGCTGACTGGGACAATGCGCCTGAAATGCCGGACGCCTTCCGCGCCAGCGTGCGCGACATCTTCGGCGGCCGCATCCTGTGCGCGGGCCGTTACGACCTGCACAAGGCACAGCATGTGCTGGCGCATGACTGGGCGGACATGATCGGCTTCGGGCGCAAGTTCATCGCCAATCCGGACCTGCCCACGCGGCTGAAACATGGCTGGCCACTCAACTCGCTGGACCCGACGACGATGTATGGCGGCGGCGCGCACGGCTACACCGACTACCCTTTCCATAATCAATAAACAGGGAAACGAAGCAATGAGTTTTTACCAGACCCTCAACCCGACCACGGAAACCGTGGAACGCACGTTTGAACTGCATACCGCCGCGCAGATGAAGGAGATTGTCGATCGCGCGGACCATGTGTGGAAGACCGACTGGAAAAAGCGCGATATCGCCGCCCGCAAGGTCATCATGTCAAAGGCCGCCGACCTGCTGCGTCGCAACCGCGTGGCCCATGCGCGCCTGATCGCGACCGAAATGGGTAAGGCGCTGCCTGACGCGCTGGAAGAAATCGACATCACTGCTGACATCCTCTCCTACTATGCCGAGGGTGCGGAGAAATTTCTTGCTCCCACGACCCTAAAGGTCAAGGAAGGCCATGCAAAGATCATCAACCAGCCTCTAGGCGTAATCTACTGCATCGAGCCCTGGAACTTCCCCTATTACCAGCTTGCCCGCGTGGCGGGGCCGAACCTGATGGCGGGCAACGTGGTCATTGCCAAGCACGCGCCCAACGTGCCGCAATGCGCGCTGGCTTTTGAAAAACTGTTTCACGACGCGGGTGCGCCTGCTGGCGCCTATACCAACATCTTTCTCGACAACGACCAGTCCTCCGAACTCATTAAGGATTTCCGGATTCGTGGCGTCGCCCTAACGGGCAGCGAACGCGCGGGCCAGACGGTCGCGGCCGAAGCCGGTGCGGCGCTGAAGAAGGACACGATGGAACTGGGCGGCAGCGACGCGTTCATCGTGCTGGATGACGCGGACCTTGAACTGGCTGTCAAATGGGCGACGTGGGGCCGCTTCGCCAATAACGGGCAGGTTTGCACGGCGGCCAAGCGGATGATCGTGCATGAAAAGGTCTATGACGCCTTCGTTGCAGGGCTGAAAAAGGCCATTACACAGTTCCGTATTGGCGACCCGCTGGTCGAAGGCACCACCCATGGTCCGATGAGCAGCAAAAAGGCGCTCGACACAGCACTGGCGCAGGCCGACGAAGCGGTCAAGGCAGGAGCAACGCTGGTGGCCGGGGGCAAGCGGATGGAGCGGACAGGCTTCTTCATGGAACCGACCATTCTGACCAACGTGTCAAAGGACAACCCGGTCTTCTATCAGGAGATTTTCGGCCCCGTCGCTGTCGTGCACAAGGTCGCATCGGAACATGAGGCCATCGAACTGGCCAATGATTCCCCCTATGGCCTTGGCGGTTCCGTGTTCTCGCGTGACCTTGGCCGGGCGGAACGGGTGGCCGAAGCGGTCGAGACCGGCATGATGTTCATCAACACGGCCACGGCTGCGGCCCCTGAACTGCCGTTTGGCGGGATCAAGAACTCTGGCTTTGGCCGCGAACTGTCCTTCCTCGGCATTGAGGAGTTTATCAACCGTAAGCTGATCCGCGTTGCCTGAAGATTAGGCGAACGCTGCTTTCTGTCCCGGATAAAATCCTGTCCGGGGCAGAGGTGTGCTACTCATTAAGTTAAATGCCACCTACGGCTCAAGTGATACGAAGAAATGGTATATGCCTGCTTTGGCAACCGCACGATTAGTCATCGAATGACCGGAACTAGGCGACTGCCGCCTGTCTGCTCTGTTCACTAAGAATAGAGCAGACACGCTGGCGTGGGGGGGAAGTAGAAGATCAGTTATCGAGCAGCAAAGTCATCAATGATGTGCCGGGCCACAACGTCATATGCAAGAGATAGTTTGCTGATCTGAATCGAGATAAATCCAATCTATATGCTCATAATTCGTCGCCACTGCTACCAAACCCCGGGCTAAAAAGGCGCTTGTAGAGACGCTCTGCGTAGCTATCCGTCATTCCAGCAATATAATCGCATACACGACGCTCCTTAGAGCTTTCTATACATCCATCTTGCCAAGAGGATTGGGGAATTAGCTTTTCAGGATCTGAAAGTAAAGTATCGAACAGTTTCTTTACGACTCTTTGACCTCGTCGTTCAAGCTGCTGCACCTCAGCCTTCCTGATTATGAGTTTGTAGGCTAGTCCTTTGAGGGATTGCAATAGTTTTGCATGAGGGTCGGGAAGACGTGCGTTAAACCTGAGAAGCTGGTGACTGTATAATGTATTTTCTTTAATGTATACAGAACTAACAAAAAGATTGACAAGTCTAGAAATCATCTGTTTCCGTTTAAAGCTGTCAGAAAGTAGACATTCAGAGACTAAATTGGCGGTTAGGCCAGCCAAATCCGTGCTCTTAAGTCCATCGAAGGCTTGAGTTATTGCTTTTTTGACTTCGCTTTCGGTCGCTAGACCGCGAGCAACTATGTCTTCTATGTCATGAATACCATAGGCGATGTCATCTGCCAGTTCGAGAATGCTGCAGTCGAGAGTGTGGTCGGCTCCTTTCCCATCAGCTGATTTTATCAGATGACCTCTATCGGCAGATGAGAAGCCTTGAAGAGCCCACTCAACAACATCTTTCTCGTCATCATGAAAAGACTTAGGCGGTTTCGTCTTAAAATCATCAAGTTTAAAATATTTCATTGAACACGGATACTTTAATATTGCGAGCACTAGCCGACGTGTTGGATACAGGCCTTTTCCTCGCTCCATATACTTCTCGAGTTTCGTTAAAATACGAAGGGTCTGACCGTTTCCTTCGAATCCTCCGTGTCCGAACATGGCTTCATGCAGGGCTTGCTCTCCTTTGTGGCCAAACGGCGGATGACCAAGATCATGGGCAAAACATGCAGCTTCAATCAGATCACGCTTGGGTAACCACTTTAAAACCGGCCTAGGTAAAGTCTTTTTGTTGGATTTTAATACTTGGAGTAGACCATAACCGACTTGGGCTACCTCGATAGAATGAGTTAATCGAGTGCGATGGAAATCACCTTCTCCGACTCCCATAACCTGCGTCTTACCTTGCAGCCGCCTAAAAGCAGCTGAATGCATTATACGCGAACGATCCCTCTGAAATGGCGAACGGGGGTCTCCTGCGCGTTTAGGCTGATTTTCAGGGAATTGCTCTTTAAAAAAGCTTAAATCAGAGGTCATGGGTATGTCCTGCTTCTAATGATCTAGGTCGATTTTTAGTCGAAGATTTATGCTTTCCAATGTCGGTTACAAGGAAGCTGCCATGCTACATCGTCGTCACTGACGCACGAAGAGACTAAATTTATTATTTGGCTGCTGGGTCAATTCGACGGTTCAGATTCGAACAGATGATGTCCGCTGTGTGGAAAACCAGGTGGCGGTGTTTATGTCTGACATGAGGGCGTGAGCTGACTTTCTACCAAGAAAGTAAATTCACTCTGTTCGCTTCGAAGCCAGTTCATAAATCTCATTATCGGCTCTCCGGCCAACGGCAATTACATAGATGACGATCCGTTCGTCGATGACCTGATAAACAAGGCGGTAACCATCTTTCAGAAGCTTGATCTTATAAAACCCTGATAGGTCGCGATGCAGTTCGTTTCCTGGAGAGTGAGGGTTCCAGATCAGCTTTTCCAGCTTCTTTTCAAATTTCTTACGCACGCTGCCGTCAAGAGCATCCCACTCTCTGAGTGCTCTGTCGTCGAATTCAAGACAATACTCTTTCATTCGCGATGACGGTTCTTAAGCTCTGCAAAAGTCATACGATGCTTTTGGGCAGGGTTTTTTAGGCGTTCGCGCACAATCTCGATAAGCTCCGCATCCTCGTCTGTGACAAGCCTCCGCTTGACGGGAGAGCGACCCGTTTCAGCAATATACGCGAGCGTATCGCGCAGTGCGTCAGAAAGTGAAATGCCTTGAGCCGACAACTTCTTAACTGCGGCTGCCTTCAGCGTTTCATCTACCCGGAATGTAACAGCAGACATACAAAGCCTCCTTGCGTGTATGCACATATGTATCACAGTTGTTGGTACAAATGAAGCGAAAGATGGTCGATGCTGATGTCTGCATTCGAGAAACCTGATCGGTTGCGGAAACGGCAGAAAAGAGGCGTCTCCCGCCTGTCCGCTTCACGTTTCTTGAGCGGACAGGCAGTTCAGGGGGGAAAGCGGAAGCCCCGCTGTCGATTGCTGCAGGTAGGTATTCTGAATTAAGATATATTGCGAGCGACCTAACTCTCAGGTTGCTGCTCATAATCGCCCCAAATCTCGGTCGCGTCGGGAATATGACCGTCTGGCCTGCACATCCTTATGAACCAGTCCTTTAGGGCGAAATCGAGAATCAAATTCAGATGGTGGACGCACCTGATTGACTCGCAAAAGTCTTCCTGCTGCCGATTGTAATCTTTGGGGCCGATCACAAGTTGGCCATGCAGGATATCTCCGCTACCCAAGTCTTCCATGCGCATGACCGAGCGAATATGACGCCCAGAGAAATGAATATAGCCTGATGTTTGTTTGTAGACATCTGCGACCCACGGGTTTCTGGTCGTTAACTTATCGACGAGGAATCTGTCGGTCATTTTATGACCGTCCGCATCTTTCATGCGGTTGATCTGCGCCCCCATCAACACTTCATGACAGAAGCTCTGGTGGTTGGCCGCCCAGAAACCGGCGTAAAGTCGAAGCAATGTGTCGAGATGCATGCGAACCAACGGTAACGCACATAATGAATTCTGCTGTTCGACCATTGTTCTGAAACCAGATGAAACTGCGAGCGCACGGTTGCCTACACCAAAACCGAACAGACATGCACTTGTGATAGCCTTAGGTGACATGTGTTCTTGACAGGTCTTCCGGATTAGATCTTCAGAAGCAATTAGCGCTGCTAGAGCATCTACGTAAGAAACATTCTCGGGCATTGGTAAGCGAGCATCTAGTGCTGCAAGGTGTGCCCCGTCTTTAACACGGTCCATCGTCACTTTGGCCTTTCGTTGCATTTCGGGAAAGGCTACTTCAGCCACTCCAGAACCCCATAGCAAATTCCATTTTGTGGTTAAGTTAACCACAAGTACGCAAATTTTTAGTATCCGCTATATGGAAAGCTTTTCATCCTGCTGTATGTCCACCATGAGGGCGAAAACCGACACGATATGTCCGCCCACTGATCACTCCAACGTATAGGTTAGTGGAAATTTCTTGATTTCACCGCGATAAGTTCCGAATGTGCCTCCTGCTGTTGTGTGTCGACATCATGCAATGATCTGTTCGCGACGTCCGCCAGCATGCCTGACAGGTCGGTGATCTCCTTCGCGACCAGATGCACGACGTCACCTTCCTTCTGGAGCATGCCTGTCACAGCCAGCATTTGTCCGCCCAGCACCACACGCCGGTTTGCATCGAACATATCGGGCCAGATGATGACGTTCATGTTGGCCGTCTCGTCCTCCAGCGTCATGAAGACCACGCCTTCTGCCGATCCGGGCCTCTGGCGCACCAGCACAAGCCCCGCCATGGTGAGACGCTTCCCATCCTTTGCGTTCAAGGCGTGCCGACAGGACATGATGTCCCTTGCCTGAAGATCCTTGCGCAGAAAGGCCAAGGGATGATCCCGCAAGGTCAGGCCAAGCCGGTTGTAATCCCGCACCACCTCGGCCCCATCGCGCATGGGCTGGAGCAGCACTTCCGGTTCTTTCGCTTCCTTTGTCACCTGCGCTGCCGCGAACAGCGGCAGCGGTTCATCGCGCAGAGCCTTGATCGCCCACAGCGCCTCGCGTCGTGTCAACCCGAGCGAAGGCCGGAACCCATCCGCTTCGGCCAGATGGGTCAGGGCTGCCGCCTTCACACCGGCCCGACGCCACAGGTCATCGACCGAGGTGAAGGGGCGTGACGCTCGTGCAGCAACAATCCGGGCCGCATCGTCATTGGCTAGCCCCTTGACCAGCCTCATGCCCAGCCGCACGGCGAACATCCCGTCTGATCGCTCCGGTTCTTCCAGAGTGCTATCCCAACGTGAGGCATTTATACAGACAGGCCGGATTTCTACGCCGTGCTCGCGCGCATCACGCACAAGCTGCGCTGGTGCATAGAACCCCATTGGCTGGGAATTCAGGAGCGAGGCCAGAAACACGTCCGCATGGGTGCATTTCATCCAGGATGATGAATAAGCCAGAATGGCGAAACTGGCTGCGTGGCTCTCAGGAAACCCGTAAGAACCGAAACCCTCCAGTTGCTGGTAGATCCGCTCGGCGAATTCCTCATCATACCCATTGGCGCGCATGCCCTCGATCAGTCGTGTCTGAAACTGCGAGACCGTGCCGGTATTTTTGAAAGTCGCCATGGCCCGCCGAAGCTGATCGGCCTCGGCGGCGGTAAACCCCGCACAGATCATGGCGACCTGCATCGCCTGTTCCTGAAACAACGGGATCCCGAGCGTCTTTTTCAGAACCTTTTCCAGTTCAGGTGTCGGATAGTTTTCCGGCTCGATCCCTTCGCGCCTTCGGAGATAGGGATGGACCATATCCCCCTGGATGGGGCCGGGACGCACGATCGCCACTTCAATGACGAGGTCATAAAATACGCGTGGCTTGAGCCGTGGGAGCATGGACATCTGCGCCCGGCTCTCGATCTGGAAGACACCAATGGTGTCAGCCTTCCTGATCATGGCGTAGGTGCGCGGATCCTCAGCCGGGAGGGTCTGGAGCGTGAAGTGCTGGCCCTTGTGTTCTGCCAGCAGGTCCAGCCCCTTTTTCATGCAGGTCAGCATGCCCAGGGCGAGGATATCGACCTTCATGAAGCGCAACGCGTCGATATCATCCTTGTCCCATTCGATGATCTGGCGGGCATCCATCGAGGCTGGCTCAATGGGCACCAGTTCATCCAGCCGGTCATGCGTCAGCACGAAGCCTCCGGGGTGCTGCGACAGATGGCGGGGCACGCCGATCAGGCAACGTGCCAGGTCGAGTGTCAGGCGGATGCGCCGGTCGGACAGATCAATACCGGTGTCATTCAGGGCGTCATTGTCCAGCTTGCGCCCCCAGCCCCAGATCTGGCCCGAGAGAGTTCGGATCAGATCCTCCGGCAGCCCCATCACCTTGCCGACGTCCCGGAGCGCCCCTTTGGCGCGATAGCGGATGACCACCGCCGTCAGCGCCGCCCGGTTACGGCCGTAATGCTCATAGACCCATTGGATGACCTGTTCACGGCGGGCATGCTCGAAATCGACGTCGATATCCGGCGGCTCACCCCGCTCTTCGGAGACAAAGCGTTCGAACAGCAGCGAGTTGCGGGCCGGATCGATGGCAGTAATGCCGAGCACGTAGCAGACGGCAGAATTGGCGGCTGAGCCGCGGCCCTGGCAGAGAATGTCCTGGCTACGGGCATAGCGGACAATGCTGTTCACCGTCAGGAAATACGGCGCGTAGGCCATACGCCCGATCAGGCCGAGTTCGTGGCGGAGCGTTTCCGCCACGTCATTCGGAACGCCTTCTGGATAGGTGCGTGCCGCCCCCTCCCATGTCAGCGCCTCCAGCGCCGCCTGCGGTGTCTGGCCGGGCGCGGAGACTTCATCAGGATACTGATAGGCCAGATCGTCGAGCGAGAAGCGGCAGCGCTCCACAATATCCTGGGTGCGAGCCACTGCTTCGGGATAACGGCTAAACAGCCGGGCCATCTCCTGCGGTGGCTTGAGATAGCGGTCCGCGTGACGTTCGCGGACAAACCCCGCCTCGTCGATGGTGGTGTTGTGGCGGATGCAGGTGACGACATCCTGCAGGATGCGGCGGTCATGGGTGTGGAACAACGCGTCGTTGGTTACAACGGTTGGCACACGTGCCTGATGGGCAA
>CALFLO010000118.1 GCA_937880175.1 uncultured Gluconobacter sp. | reverse complement strand
AAATTATAAAACAGGAGCAACACCCACTCCCACAAGGGCTAGGAAACGATTTCCCCCACACTTTTGTGCCTATAGCCGCGTTCTGTTTGCACTCTTTTTGGTGATTGCGTTGGTCGGAGTCGCAGTCATAGGCAAGAGCGCAGTCGATTATCACAGGACTCCCAAGGATATGCATGGCAATGCAGTCGCATTGGAAGGCGATGAGATGACCACGCCTCAGGAGAAGAATCGCGTGCACGCAATTTCCGGCACGGGGCTGGCTTTGTCGGTTCCTGCGGTGTCGATGAAGGTACCCGTGGGGGAGCTTTCTCTTAATCATTCAGACAAGCACGACTGATGAGATCAATTGGCACTACAAAACCATCAGTGCTTGCATTGCTGCCGCAACATTAATGACTGCTTCTGTTGTGACCTTTGGGGCAGCGCAATCTGCAAGTGCTGAATCAACAGACAAATACTGGAATACCCCTTCAAGACCTTGCTGACAGCAGCTCTACACAGCAGCGATGGATCAGCGAGCCGACTTCACGCATCGCCCTGAGTGGCGAGGTGATGTCAATGCCCGGAACATGCACGCAATACGGCAAGGTAATCAAGTAGCGGTAACGCGTTTCTCTCAGCGCTGAGTCACGCTGTGAGATGGCCCATTCCATAAATGAATGCTACGGCCTCCCGCTTGATGCGGGAGGCCGCTTTTCGTATATGAAAGGCCGCATATCACATGTTCGTCCTGCGCGTCGGCGCAGAGCCATGAATCCTTATTCTGAAAACGCCGGATATCCAAGTTGCAACTCGCGTGCAGAAGTATAGAATTAATTGGCATTGATGTCAGGGAGTTTTGCATAGGGGGAGCGGAGCAAGCATATCAGCGATGTGGCTTGCCCTGCCATATGAAGAAGCTTCCATATATGGCTCAATCACCTTGCTGGTCATTGAATCGCGGCCAACTGCAAGCCAAACAAGAGAACAATCACAGAACAAGGGTTTCGAGGGCAATCTTCCTCATGTACGTCAACACCAATACCAATACGACGGCGAACAACTATCGCTGGATCATGCCATACTGCCGACCCGACCTGCCCCGTGTGGCAGGGGCGGCAGTCCTGTTCATCGTCGACAAGATCATGGTCATGATGGTTCCCATCATCGCCGGAATGATCGTCGACCAAGTCATCGTCAACCACCATGAGGACCGTCTGGTCAGGCTATGTCTGTCCATGGTTGGCGTGACTGCAATTCGCGTATGTGCCCGTTACGGATACCAGATGCTTATGGAACGGTTCGGGCAGAATTCAATTTTCAGGCTTGTCAGCGACGAATACGAGAAACTGCATGGCTTGGATTTTCCATATTTCAACCACACCCGTACCGGCGACATCATGAGCCGCATGACCTCGGACACCGATGCAATACGTCATTTCCTCTCGTGGGTGCTCTACAACGCTACGGATTGCATCTTCCTCTTTGTCGGTTCCCTGATCATGATGTTTACCATCGATTGGCGTCTGGCGCTCGCGCTGGCATGTATCACGCCATTCCTCTATTACTTCACACGAGGACTCTCCAAGCATGCACATCCGCTGTTCTTCGATATCAGGAACTCACTGGCGCGCATGAATTCGATGGTCGAGGAGAACATTGAAGGCAATCGTGTGGTCAAGGCATTCGTGCGAGAGCCATACGAGACCAAAGTATTCGATACGCACAATGACGACTACATGCAACGCAACATGAAGCTGGCCTACAACAGCCGAAAATACATGCCATGGATGGACGGCTCGTCCTTCATTCTGCAGCTGATCACCTTGGTCTTCGGGGGTTGGCTCATCATCAAGGGTACGATGACCCTTGGCGATCTGGTCGTATTCAACAGCTATCTATGGATGATCGACGGACCGGTTCGTCAATCGGGATGGCTGGTGAATGACATTGAACGATTCAACGCCTCATGCATAAAGATCCGTTCATTGCTCACATCCGAATCCAATATCATCGAACGTGTGGATGCAGACGCTTCCGTGAATCGAGCCTTGCAGATTCGCAAACAGGTGGGCGAATCGGCATCACTCACACCCGGACGAATCAGTGGAGAGATTCGTTTCGAACACGTCAGCTTTGCCTTTGCCGACGACCCCCAGACACCGATTCTCAAGGATCTGGACTTCTTCGTCCCTGTTGGTTCCAAGCTTGGCATTCTGGGCGAGACCGGTGCCGGCAAATCCACGCTGGTCAATCTGATCGCCAGATTCTACGACCCAACGGCGGGCAGAGTGCTGCTCGACGGCATTGATGCGCGCGACTGGCCAATAGCACAGCTGCGCTCGCAGGTCAGCATCGTTGCGCAAGACACCTTCCTGTTCTCTGACACCATAGGCAGCAACATCTCATTCGGCATGGATGCCCGAGACGAGCAGCATGTGCGCAAGATGGCTTCTATTGCTGGTGCAGACAGCTTCATCCGCAATATGCCGGAAGGCTACAACACGATTGTTGGTGAGCGTGGAGTCGGACTATCCGGCGGTCAGAAGCAGCGTCTGAGCCTGGCGCGTGCACTTGCTGATGATCCGTCGATTCTGATTCTTGACGATACGACGTCCGCTGTTGATATGGAGACGGAAGCGTTGATTCAAGAGCATCTGCGCGAGCTCGACAGCAAGAAGACCATCGTGACAATCGCTCACAGAATATCTTCCATCAAGGATTGCGACCTGATTCTGGTGCTCGAACATGGGCAGATCGTCGAACGGGGCAATCACGAGCAGCTTGTCGCAGCGCATGGCAGATATTGGGAAATCTATAGCAAACAATTGGGCCTGCAGTCAGGCCAGTCCGCAGGGTACGAGGACTAGGGGAAACGAAAGAACGATGGCGAAGCACAACGATAAGCTCGATCAAGAACGCATTGAGCATCAGGAACAGCGCATCAATCAGGAGCGCAATGACAAGGAATCTCAGGGCGCTCAGCAAAGAAATACCTTCCGCGAAGACGAAGAGCTTGAAGAGCAGATCAACATTCACGACATTGCAAGAGTCGGAGCATATTTAAAGCCATATCTGGGCAAGGTCATGAAGATTCTGATCGTCGTGATCGTCATGAGCTGCATCGACGTTGCAATTCCGTATCTGACGAAAATCGTGATTGACTCGGTGATTCCCTCCAAGAGCATTCGCAATCTGCTCATACTGGGTGCAGCATTTCTCGTGGCGGTAATCGCCTATGAACTCTGCCTGAGATACCGCACGGTGTCGATTACCCTTGTCGGTCAGCTCTTGCTCAAGGATATGCGCCGACAACTGTTCACGCATATACAGACACTGCCGTTCTCTTACTTCGATTCGCGCCCGCACGGCAAGATTCTGATCCGTGTGGTGAACTATGTCAATACACTTTCGGACACCTTGAGCTCTGGTCTGATCAGCGTTATTTCTGATGTATTCACCTTCATCATTACGCTGATCGTGATGTTTGCCATCGACTGGAAGCTGGCGCTATGGTCCCTGCTGCTCTTCCCAGCACTTATGGTGTGGGTCAGAATACTGCAGCATTTCCAGCGCAGGGCCTATCAGGTGCTATCGAACAAGCAGAGCAATCTCAATGCCTACGTGCATGAGTCGATTGCCGGCGTCAAGACCACACAGACCTTTGCGCAGGAGCGTTCGCAGTTCAGAACCTTCCAGGAACAGCAGAGCGACGTTCGAGCATCCTGGATGAAGGCGGTTCACATCCAGTTCCTGATGTGGCCCGGTGTACAGGTGATTTCATCGATGACCATTGCTCTTATCTATTATTTGGGAATCATGCATGTTGCTGGTGTGAGCGTCACCACCGGTGTCTTGATCGCCTTCGTGGGGTATGCAAACAATTTCTGGAACCCAGTCATCAATATTGGCAACTTCTACAATCAGCTCATCACCTGTTCCGCATATCTTGAACGTATCTTCGAAACCCTCGATGTGAAATCCGAGATTCACAACAGTGCGCATGCCGTTGAGCTGCCACAGATCAGAGGACAGGTCGACTTCAACGATGTTGTCTTCCGCTACGAACCCGGAGGACGCAACATCTTGAACCTGGTTGATTTTCATGTCAAACCGGGCAAGACCGTCGCACTCGTTGGTCCGACCGGAGCCGGAAAGACGACCATCGTCAACTTGCTCTCGCGATTCTATGATGTGGCAGAGGGATCGGTAAAGGTTGACGGATATGACGTTCGCGACGTGACTTTGGATTCCTTGCGCCGGCAGATGGGCGTTATGCTTCAAGACACCTTTATCTTTACCGGTACCATCAAGGACAACATACGCTATGGTCGGCTTGATGCCACCGACGAAGAGATCATTGCAGCATCCAAGGCTGTGCATGCTGACGAATTCATCAAGGGCCTGCCGCATGGATACGACACCTACATTGAGGAGCGTGGATCAACGCTATCGAGTGGTCAGCGCCAGCTTGTTGCCTTCGCCAGGGTTTTGCTTGCAGATCCGCGCATCTTGATTCTTGACGAGGCCACCAGCAGCATCGATACGCAGACCGAGGAGGCACTGCAAGCAGGGCTGGCGCATCTGTTGAAGGGAAGGACCTCGTTCATCATCGCCCACAGACTCTCTACCATCGAGAGCGCGGACGAGATTTTCTACATCGATTACGGTCGTATCGTCGAGCATGGCACGCATCAGGAGCTTCTGGCCATGAAAAAGGCGTATTACAGGCTGTACGAATCACAATATGCAATGATCAAAACAGCGAACGGCATAGGAAATTCACAGCAGTGATACCGAATTCCCAGAAAACATACATCTCTATGTGATTGATATAGTCAAGACAGAGATGAATGCTGCGGACATGACGAAAACGAGGAATTCAATGCGCTCAGGAAAAGTAAGGAATGAGCGCATTGAATTCCTCCGCGTATGCGCGATCTTTGGCATTTCAATATTCCACGTGCTCCTCGTCTGGTTTCAGCAAGCATCGGGGTTAAGTGCCGTGCATCCGCAGATGACAGTCTCCCACGCAGAGGTACTTGCCGTGTCCTTTCCATCCATGTGGTTGATGAGCATTATCAGCTTGCTCGGGGCATGGGGCAATCACGTCTTCTATATGATTTCTGGGTTCTTCCTGATCGCTTCCCTCGCTGGGAAATCAAGAAGCAGAGGCTTCTGGCGATCACAATGTTCTGCCACACTCAGACGGTGCATCATCATTGTGCTAACGCTGGCCTTCTATGTGTGCATAGCGTTACTGATGAACGCATATGTGATGCCGCTGCCAGGAGTCGGCAGTTCAACATGGCTCGGCATCGATCTCGAATTCATATGGCTCTACCTCATATTCGTGGCACTGGCCCCTGCAATCGCTTGGGTGATCGAACGCATTGGAAGCTTGAGAGCCGAGATGACCGTGGTCGCGATGCTCGTCGTTGTCTATCTGCTCAACGGATATATCGCATTCTTTGCACAGGGCAGTCTGGACGGCAGAGGTTTGGGCGATTGGCGCAAGCAGATGAGTGCAGTCACCTATCTCTTCTCGTTCGTCTTCGCCGGGCTCATAGGCAAACGACTGAGAGAGGCGGATGCGGCAAACAAGGCATCCAAACTCTACAAGGCGTTGGCATATCTCAAATCTCCGAGCATATTGAAAATGCTCATGGCACTCGCGTGTGCCTGTGTCATTGCGTTGACGGGCATACTTGCATTCACAGGGCACAATGACATTCTGTACGATCTCTCGTTCAAATCCACATCGATCATCTCATTCGTGCTTGCACTGCTTGCATTGATCCTGTGCGCGACAATCCCCCAGGCCAAGACGAATGACGACGGCAGGCGGCATGCTCGAAGGTTCATCGCTTCCATCAACATGCTTGCGCCAGGGATTCTTGGATTCTATATTGCCCAATCACTGATGCACGCGCTCTGGTATAGGGCAAGCTACTATGTCATGCATGCGTTGCTCGCACAGGCCATTCAGTATGGTGGGGTTGCCAGGGTTGGGTTGCTTGCAGCATTCTTCGCCTTTGGAATCATCTTTGCCGTCGCTATTGCAGCCTTCGTGTGTCTGTTCGATTGCTTCACGCGTCAACCTGCATTACGGTTGTGGAAACTGGCGTGATGGGATCAGCGTCATGGATGCAGTGTGCTGTATTACAGAGTACGTAGGTACACCATGAGGGGAGCGATGCATGACTTTTGTAATTCCACAACTTTCCCAGTATGTTTCTCTTGCTCTCACCCTGATTCTCTGTGGTTGCATCGGTCTTGAGCGGGAATATCACGGCAAGAATGCCGGCATCCGTACGAATATTCTCGTCGGTCTCGGCAGCTGGCTCTTCTCGCTGAGTTCGGTGCTTGGAGCCAACGCGATTCATGTGACATCGCAGAGCTGGGATGGATCGAGGATTGCAGCCCAGATCGTTTCTGGAATCGGGTTCATCGGTGCAGGGGTTATCTTCTATAACAAGAGCAGGGTCAAAGGCCTGACGACGGCTGCTGGCATTTGGGTTTCTGCAGCCATTGGCATGGGAGCCGCATTCAATCTGCAGATTCTGGTGCTGCTGGTCACCTTCTGCTATTTTCTGACCGTTCTGGTCATTGCTCCAAGCGCGTACAGGTTGCTGCGTCGTTTCCACATCTGTGTGTTGCACATCACCTATGAGAATGGAAAGGGTTCCTTGAGAAACGCGCTTCTGAAACTCAGCGAGGCAGGTTTCGAAACACAGGTGCTGTCATCGCATCAAGTGAGTGGAGACTCCTGGGCTGGTGCAAGCGTTGATGTAAGGGTCGATGGAAACCTGCCATCGAATGTGTTCGATTCCATCGTGCAGATTGAAGGAATACGGGATATCACGCTCGATGAAGAGGCCGAATCGTAGTCTGCTTGTTACACAAAGTGGAAACCTCACAGCAACAAATGCTTCCTATTGTTTCCAATTTCCAAATTATTTGGTTCATCTATATGGGGGAGAGACACTTGTCATTCAAGAAACGCCTAATTGCAGTGGTCACGTGTGTGACTGCAGTTGCATCTTTGGCTGCATGCGGAGGGGTCAAGTCAGATTCAAGCGCGAGCGGAAGTTCCGCAATAACAATCGGTACCACGGATCAGATCGTCAGTCTGGATCCGGCGGGTTCATACGACAATGGCTCATATGCCGTGCAGATTCAGGTATTCCCATTCCTGTACGCACAGAACTACAATTCATCATCCGTCAGTCCTGACATCGCAGCCGATGCAGGCACCTGGAGCAGCGACGGCAGCGAATTCACCGTCAAACTCAAGACTGGTCTGAAGTTTGCCAACGGCGACACCCTGAATTCAAAGGATGTCAAGTTCTCCTTCGACCGTGTCAAGAAGATCAACGATCCGAACGGTCCTTCATCCTTGCTGGCCAACATCGAATCCATCTCCACTCCCGATGACAATACGGTGGTGTTCAAGGATTCGGTTGCCAACGACGTGACCTTGAAGCAGGTGCTCTCAAGTCCTGCAGGTCCTATCGTTGATGATCAGGTCTTCTCGGCTGACAAGCTCACACCTGCCAATACGATTGTCAAGGATAATGCTTTCGCTGGTCCTTACAAGCTCACGTCATTCAAGCTGAACGAGGCCCTCTCCTATGCAAAGAACACGAGCTACAAGGGTCTGACGCCAGCCAAGAACTCGAACGTCGATGTTCAATACTTCGCCAATACATCGAACCTCAAGCTTGCGGTCCAAGAGGGGCAGGTAGATATCGCATATCGTTCGCTGACACCAACCGACATCTCCAGCCTCTCAAAGAACAGCAAGGTCAAGGTTGTCAAGGGGCCTGGTGGTGAGGAACGCTTCCTTACCTTCAACTTCAAGACCCAGCCATTCGGCTCGTCTCAGAAGGATGCCAGCACGGCAAAGGCAACGGCCGTTCGTCATGCAGTTGCCGACCTGATCGATCGCGATGACCTTGCGACATCGGTATACAAGAGCACCTACACCCCTCTGTATTCCTACATCCCTGAAGGTTTGACCGGTCATGAGGACACCTTGAAGACTGCCTATGGCGACGGCAAGGGTGCACCTGATGTCGATAAGGCAAAGAAGACTTTGCAGGATGCCGGCGTTACCACGCCAGTTACTCTGAACATCCAGTACAACTCGGATCATTACGGTGCATCATCAGCTGATGAATATGCGGCAATCAAGACTCAGCTTGAGAAGGACAACGTATTCAAGGTGAATCTGCAGCAGACGGAATGGACCCAGTACAACAAGGAGCGTGTGGTCACCGATTCTTCCGATGGCGCATATCCTGCATACCAGCTCGGATGGTTCCCTGATTATTCCGATCCAGACAATTATCTGTCTCCATTCTTCAGAGATGGCAACTTCATCAACAATGGTTATTCGAATAGTACGGTGAATGCATTGATCGTAAAGCAGGCAGGTGAGCAGAACACTTCAGAGCGAGAGAAGCTGCTGAAGCAGATCCAAACCTTGGAAACTGAGGATTTGTCCACGATTCCTCTGCTTCAGGGTTCCCAGGTTGCAGTTACAGGCAAGAATGTGAAGGGCGTGGTGCTTGATGCATCGTTCCGCTTCCGCTATGCATCGGTAACCAAATCCTGACATCGATGATCCGGCCATGCGAATGGTGAACCCGGCAGAATATCACTGGGTCCACCATTCGCATGGCCGGTATATTCGTATTTGTGATTAAGGAGTTTATGTGTCTGAAGGCAGCATTCAGGGAATGCCGATAGATGGCGATTCCCAGCCAAAAAGTCCGGTCAAGACAAAAGCAAAGAAAAATAGAATTTCCAGCGGGTTCTTCCGCTTCGTGGTCACACGCTTCCTGCTCATCATTCCCACGGTTTTCATTCTTGTCACCGTCGTATTCTTCGTCATGCGGGCCACAGGAGATCCAATCTCAGCAGCACTTGGAGGCCGCCTGGCACCTGAGGAATTGCAGCGACGCATTCATGCGGCAGGCTATGATCGACCACTTATCGTGCAATATCTCTCATATCTCTCTGATCTCCTGCATGGCAATCTTGGAACGACACTGACCGATAACCAGCCTGTAAGCTCGATTCTTACCCAATATGGTGCAGCAACGCTTGAGCTATCCATCCTCTCGCTGATCGTTGCCCTGGTCATTGGCATACCGCTTGGTCGCCTAGCTGCAAGATACCGTGATCGCGCTCAGGATGCGGCTGTTCGTGTGTTTGCAATTCTGTGCTATGCCACACCGGTATTCTTCCTGGGACTTGTGCTGAAACTCATTTTCTCCGTCTGGCTCGGAATCCTTCCAAGCTCTGGCAGATCTTCGTTGAGTTCCACCATCCAATTCGATCGGCTCGTCTCGCCTACGGGGCTGTACATCATTGATGCGTTCCAGCTTGGCAACATGCAGGTGCTGGGCGACGTGCTGCTGCATGCGATTCTGCCTGCACTCTCACTTGGTTTGCTGACTGCAGGCGTATTCATTCGACTGGTTCGAACCAATGTGATATCCACCTATACTTCAGGTTATGTCGATGCGGCTCGTTCACGAGGTGTCTCCGAACGTCGCCTTCTTTCCAAGCATGCATGGAAGCCGGCGCTCATCCCCATCATCACGGTCATGGGCATGCAGATAGCCCTCATGCTCGCAGGTGCCGTGCTTACAGAAACCACATTTGAGTGGAAGGGGCTTGGCTTCATGCTTGCCCAGTACTTGAAGGCGCGTGACTTCGTTGCGGTGCAGGGCATCGTGATTCTGATAGCAATAATTGTCTCCGTGGTCAACTTCATCGTTGATATCGTGAGTGCCATGATCGACCCGAGAGTGAGGTACTGAAGATGGCATCAGATCCTCAAATAGTTACCGTGCCAGGTGACACAAGACTCCAGAATCTTAGAGCCAAGCCAACTTCGCGGCTTGCCAAGCTGCCCATCATCCGCGAGCTGCGCATAGCTGTGGGCTGGCAACGAGGCATGCTGATCACCGGTCTGACGATCACCGCAGTGTTTATCCTTCTTGCACTCTTTGCTCCAATCATTGCTCCCTACGGCTTTGCTCAGAGTACCGATGCCAGCGGCCATGCCTTCCCGACACAGGCAGCTCCGAGCTCCTCTCATATCTGGGGAACAACGGTTGGTGGCTTCGACGTGTTCAGCCGTACCATTTGGGGTGCGAGAACAGCAATCATCGCCATCATCGTCGCCGTTATTCTCTCGCTGTTCATTGGTGTGCTGCTGGGACTCGTCTCTGGGTATTTCGGTGGCTGGATAGATCGTGTGATGGTAGTCATTGCCGATGCAATCTACTCATTCCCATCATTGCTGCTCGCCATTCTGATGGCAATCATGATCTCCGGCGGCCAGTCCAGTCTGGCAGGAGGCATACTCGCTTCCGGCATTTCCATTACGGTTGTGTACATTCCCCAATACTTCCGCACAATTCGTGCAGAGGTGATTCGCATCAAGGAAGCGGCATATGTTGAATCGGCAAAGGTTGTCGGTGCATCAACATGGCGCATCATGACCAAACATCTGCTGAAGAACTCGACACGAACGCTACCTGTCATTCTTACACTGAACTCGTCGGAAGCCATCCTGACGCTTGCGGGACTTGGATTCCTCGGTTTCGGCATTGAGCCCACGTCCGCTGCAGAATGGGGGTATGACTTGAACCGTGCCGTTGCCGATGTCACGGCAGGAATCTGGTGGACATCCATATTCCCCGGAGTGGCGATAGTGCTCATTGTGCTCGGCATCACCCTCGTCGGAGAGTCATTGAACGATCTGGCCGATCCCCGTCTGCGTGCCCGCAAATCAGCCGGTGAAGTCATTGGATCGATTGAAGATACCTCTGTTGATCCGAGTGAAAAGGCCGGACCTTCCAATGAGGCGACCGAAGAGGTCTTTGCCCTGCATCGCAGCATTCCAATACCAGATGAGTCAGATGCGACTGAAGCTCGCGGGGTAAACGAATCTGCCGGAGCGGTCGGGAGCGATAAACCGGGAGTGGACAATACAGCGGAGGCCGAAAATGAGTGAAACCAACGCACACGAGATGAATCAGAATTCAGATGACGGCAGACATCCGTTGTTGAATAGCACCGGCAAGAATCTGGCGCAAATCAAGAACCTGAGCGTTTCATTCATGACGGATGCCGGCTCGATCAGGGCAATCGACAACATCAGCTTCTCCATTCCGAAGAAAACGGTGGTCGGCGTGGTTGGCGAATCCGGTTCCGGAAAATCTGTCACCGCACGCTCCATCATCAAGCTGCTTCCTGAAACGGCAACGACTGCTGGTGCGATCTATCTGGCGCGCAGGGATGGTAGCGAGGAATTCGACGTGCTTTCGCTGAAACCCGAAGATTTGCAGCATGTGCGCGGTGAAGAGGCTGCAATGGTGTTTCAAGAGCCCAACTCCGTCCTCAACCCGGTATACACGATCGGGTGGCAGATTGAAGAGGGTTTGCGCGCTCACGGAATGAGTGGGCGGCAAGAGCTCCGCGCCAAGACCATCGACATCCTTGAAAAGGTTGGCATTCCCGATGCCAAGACACGTGTTGATTATTACCCGCATCAGTTCTCCGGTGGTCAGAAGCAGCGCATTGTCATAGCCATGGCGCTGGTATTGAATCCTGGTCTGATTCTTGCTGACGAACCGACCACTGCGCTCGATGTGACAGTACAGGCAGAAATCCTTGACCTCTTGCGGCTCGCGCGAGACGAATTCGATGCCAGCGTGCTGATCATCACTCACAACATGGGCGTGATTGCGGATATTGCAGATCAGGTCGTGGTGATGTATCGCGGTCATGTGGTTGAGCAGGGCGATGTCGAACAGATTTTTTACCGTCCGCAAGAGGACTACACGAAGCGACTTTTGGCTGCGGTTCCCCGGATTGGGCAGAAACTGGTGGTGCGTGATGATGACGGCATCGCCATCGAGCGTAAGGCAGACTGGCACAAGCAGCCAATCGCCGTCGAAGCCAAGGGTCTCACCATCACCTATCCAGGGCACCTTCTGCAGCCGGATTTCGTGGCAGTCAAGGATGTGGACTTCACGATTCACCGCTCAGAGGTGCTGGGGCTCGTAGGTGAATCCGGTTCGGGAAAATCAACGACCGGTCGTGCCATAGCGGGTTTGCAGAGGATTTCCGGCGGTTCGCTCAAGGTTCTTGGATCTGAGATGAACGGTTTCAAGGAACGTGAATTCAAGCCGAAACGTGCCGATATTGGATTTGTGTTCCAGGATCCCGGCAGTTCATTCAATCCACTGATGACTATTGCCGAGAACGTTGCAGAGCCGTTGCTGGTTCATAAGAAGTATTCATCGGTGGCCGATGCAAGTGATTATGTTGGAGACCTTTTGGAGATGGTGCAGCTCCCCAGAACCTATATGAACCGTTTCCCGCATGAGCTCTCCGGCGGACAGCGTCAGCGTGCTTCGCTGGCGCGGGCCTTGGCGTTGAAACCTTCGTTGATTATTGCCGACGAACCCACTTCCGCGTTGGATGTATCGGTTCAGGCGAAGGTCTTGCAACTCTTCAAGCGATTGCAGGTCGAGATTGGGTTTGCATGCCTGTTCATCACCCACGATTTGGCTGTTGTCGATATGTTGGCAGACCGGATCATGGTGATGCACAAGGGCAGTATCGTCGAGCATGGCGAAGCCAGCCAGATCATGCAGAATCCCCAGAATCCCTATACGCGCAAGCTGCTGGCATCCTTGCCCGTTCCTGATCCACGCGAGCAGAGGGAACACCGCGGCCAGTTGCGCGAGCTTCTGAAACAGGAGTAAGACTCTGCTCGAGACTGGATGCTCATGAGCAGGGCATGATGGATGGCTGAATAATTCGAAGATTATTCAGCCATTTCTCCTCGATAGCGCGCCATCATCTGCGATTGAAGCTGTTGAGCGCTTGGCGGAGTCCAGGTAAGTGCATCGGCACCGGCTTGCAGTGTATTGAAAATGTTGTCTTCCGTGCTTCCGCATGATGCGAGAATCGGAATCTCAGGGTGATGGGCACGAATGTTCGTCACTACGGCTGTGGTATTCGCTCCTGCTGCAACGTTGATTATCGCGGCTCCTGCAAGAATCTTCTCTTCCGTGACTTCGTCGTCGGCCGTGACCGTTGCGATGACTGGTATGTCAACGGAATTCATTGCTGCCTCAATGGTTTCCGCAGGTGCAGGCGAATTAATGACCACGCCTGCCGCACCTTGCATCTCTGCGACCATGGCAAGTTCAACGACACGCGTTCCAGTGGTCGTTCCACCTCCAACGCCTACGAAGAGTGGTTGCTGTGCGACGATGAGCAGGGCTTGCGTAATCACCGGCTCCCCGGTGAATGGGTAGACGGCCAGAATGGCATCGGCATTGGTGTTTCGGATCACTGCTGCATCCGTCGTGTAAGCGAAGGTGCGGATGGTGTGGCCTTTGATCGTGATGCCACCAGCCTGAGCAGTTGATTCGGGGACTCGCGCAACCGGGGACGTAAGACGCCCTTCGACAGTTGCTGTGCCTGTTGAGGTACGGCTTACCGATGGTGTTGCACTGTGCTGCTCAATCGCTATGGATTCACTCGATGAGAACATGTGCATCGTTGGTTTTGCGCTCATTCTTCCCCTTCTTGGAAGTTCGCCTCGCGAAATTCACGCATCGCTTCCTTCATCATCCTACGACGCTCCACGAATTCATCTTCAGGATATTTTTCCTCGATGTTGTCGATGATTCGCTGCAAATATCCGCTAAATTGTACCAATTCCTCTGAATTCAGGCAGTCGAAGGCATCGGCCGCATGCTGCATGGTTTCATGCAATTGGTGCGCCGCCTTGACACCTTTCTCAGTGATTTCCACCATCGCGACCCGCTTGTCTCCATCTGAGGGCTTTCGTGAAATATAGCCTTTCGCCTCGAGTTTTCCGAGTAACTGGCCTAAGGCCTGGCGACTGAGACCCAGGATTGTCGCGAGATCCCTTTGACTGACGGTGGACTGCAGGGTAAGGGTGAGCAGCACTCGTCCCTGTCCTCGCAAGGCGTAATCACCTCCGCCGAATGCATCCATGGGATTGGTCGCGCCAAACATGCCCATGCGCTCGCGTCCGTGTTCTGCCATGCGTGCCTGACGAAGAGCCATGCGACGTTCAGCCATATGTCGATATGTTCGTTCGTGAAGGTTATTGTCATCGATTCGAGAGACCTGCGTACGAATGCGAATCATCATCATGCTCAGTTCGCGCAGTTGATTGAGGATTTTCGGCTTGACTTCTGATTTCTCGCCGTTCTTTTGATTGGTGGAGCTTCCTGGGCTGGAGGTATTCCCGTTATCGGTATGAGATTCGGGATGATAATTCATCTTGGTTCCTTTGTTCGTCGGGTTTGGTTGAATCTGAGTGGTTTTTGGGGGTTTTGACTGCGACATAGATACAATTGTCAAGTACCTGACAGTTAAAACAATATAACTTCCTGTGAGTTTGTCAAGTACTTTACAGTATTGAATAATCGTTGTGAATCCAAGCATATTGACATGCTTCTCAAACGAGTGGCGACTTTTCTCATTACGTTGTATGATGATTAGCTGTTGCCCCTCTAGCTCAATGGCAGAGCAGCGTCCTTTTAAGTCGTGGGTTCTCGGTTCGAGTCCGAGGGGGGGCACAATGACGGGGCTTATTGCCCCATATATGGTGCCATTAAGCCGTTATGCTTCCAATGAAGGGGGCAACTTAACGGGGCTTATATGACCCTATTGACGGGGCTTCTGAGTACCATCCTTACCATGAGCAGAGGATTGGGAACAGTGTATGTCAAAACCCGTAAACGGGCGGACGGCGGGACAAGAACGTTCTATGTATCTCAAAAACGCATCACGGTCAACGGCGAGAAAAAACGCATCGAGGGGCAAGGTCAATCAGCAGAACAAGCCATAGAAGCACTCAACCGAGCTATTGCGAGAGCCCTGAACGCAGCACCAATACCACCCAGAACTATACCCGCACGCACGGGAACGCTCACCGCACTGATGACGGAGTGGAGCAGTGAGAGAGATTGTCGTGACCGCACCCGCGAGCATACTGACAGTGTTATAAAGAATCACATCAGCACACACCCAATCGGCGGAATGATACCAAGAAGAATACGAAAAGCGGACATAGATGAGCTTATAAACTCACGCGACAGTGGATGGACGAAAATCGCCGTGTACAAAGCACTACGTTCATTCATCACATACGCACTCACTAAAAAAATCATGATCACCGACCCGATGACCGGAGTATCTAAACCGAAAACGCCGCGAGCAAGACACGCGAACGGTCCAGCTATGGAAGCACGAACCACACGACTACGGGGCATGCTCGCATGGATACATAGAACCGACTGGGATAAAGAAAACCCCATGTACTGGGCACGATTGCTACTCTCACTTAATGGATTACGCCCAGCAGAAGCACGAGGATTGACGTGGGAAAACGTCATAGACCTAAACGGCAAAAAAGGTATCCCCCGAGTAATCATTAGAACGGAACTCGAATATGCCGGTGGAACGCTAAAACTTATACCCGTCAAAACTGATGTTCCCCGCACCGTTGTACTCACACCAGAAGCAGCCGAAGCACTATCAGCATGGAAAAAGACTTACAACGGGTTACAACGACGGGCAACGTGGAAACCCCGCGAGGGAATGGAGAATCTCGTACTCACCGCAGATGACGGTAAACCATTAACGCAGCAAAAGGACAGTAAGCGGTGGAATGACCTTATTACCGAGGCACAGAGCACGTACAAGGAAAAAATCTACTGGACACTGGAATATAATCGCCATATCGTCATCACCCTATTACGCGATCATCAAGTTGATGCGGGCATGGTATCCGCGATAATGGGGAACACTATTACAGTTCAAAATCAATCCTATTATCATTCCGCACCAAGTACTCAACAAGCCGTAATGTCACATGTCGGAGAATACTTAAAAACTAAAGCCTAAAGACCGCACTTCCAGTCATACCCCGCCAACCACTCATTGAACCCCATCCTATCCGTCTGAAACATGTTCTTCGGAGCCGCCACCGTGGTCTCAACATCAAAAGCAGTCTTATATACAATCTCGTCTAAACGCCTATAGAACGCCACCCTACGAGCATCAGTGACCCCACTATACAAATCAGTCGGCGGAAGATTCGAAGCTATATACACATGCGTATACTGACCCAAACGATTCGAATAACGTGCCGGTAAATAAACAGGACTGCTGTCCATCAGCTTCAACATGAAATCAAACGGTAGTTGACCATCGTATTCATCAAGGAATATGGAATCCTGCGTACCGTAACCCTGCCAAGGGTCACGCCGATAATCAGTCACTTCACACAGATTCTCAAACCCCACGGCGTCTTCAATACCCCGGGTTTTACCTACACCTGACGGTCCATAAATATATGTAACTTCACGCTCAACCCTGCTACTACCGAAACGCTTCTTATCGCGTGCTTCAATAAGTGAACGCACCCACGGCAAACAACGTGAAACGCTACCCGCATAATCAGGATTCAAAAGCACGTCATCAAGCGACGCACCATTATCAATGATCAGTGACCTAACGGCATCAAGATCACTACGCTTACCACCGTTCTCACCACGCGAAAGAATAGTATCCATATCAGCCCAATCACCGCCATAAAACGGTCCATCAACTCGCGTATCTTCCTTCGTACAATAATCAAACAGCTGTCTACGCGAACCCGCACGCGGCTCAATATGAATACCCGGGAATGCCTTCTGTAACGTGGTAAAACGCACAGGAATATCATTCATGATTGCCAACTGGTAATGCTGATAGCCCGATTCGCCACCTTCTTCCAACTGACCGACCCAACGATATGACGCGAACTTTTCCTTAACATCATTAATCGTCAAACCTTCCGCTTTCAGCGTCAGTGCCCAATCTCTCGTGCTCGATACAACTTTCATCACCAAACCTTTCTTTTACTAATCACCCTTAAAACTGTTACAAAGGTGAACCCAAAAACTGTTACAGCAACAGACGTTTGTAACAGCTTTCAAAATCAAAAAACCATGTCTTTACTTATGTTTTCGTCAACTCTGTTACAGCTACAGAGGTGGGGGTAACACTACGGCCCCCGCCTACGGCGGGTGCCTACCCCCACCTCTTCCGGTCGCAACATTCCATGTACTTCCACTACAGCCGCGGCACCTTAGGCACCGCACCTGTTAAACACTGTTCTCATTGTTCACACGCTTACGCCCCTGACGGGGCGACGCTCGTTCACATTCCAACAGTGCCCACAGGCACAGCACCACGTCACCGCACTACCGTTACCGCACATTCCATGTCACGAGTGGAAGCTTTTTTGTAACCACTGATCGCACTGTTGGTGGGGACTACGCCGCCGCCCCCACGCCCCCGGCGTACGACACGCGTGTCGTCTTCACAATCGCACCAATCATGAAATCGTACTTACTCACCATCACAACAACCCAACATCACGGTTACCACTACAACGGCGATTGTTCAGTTTTCAGCCCCTATGCGGGGATGAAGAAAAACATTGATTCAACCCCGTGCCGTGCGAATCTCGGCAAACCACTCTATGTCACGACGGTTATAACGCCGCCGCCCGTTAATCACCCGCACACGCACCGCAAATAACCTGTGTGCCTTCGCCATTCTCTGAACCGTCGAAACCGACACACCAAGAATCTCGGCAACCTTTTTAGTACCAATCCATTCCATCTCACTCACCCCTTTTCCTTTTCCCAATCACGCTTCACCAACAGCACGAACACGCCACTACCAAGCAACATCAGCACAATGCCCAATAACGGCCACCAATCAGCAAGCCACATTCCAACATCCGTCAGCAGGAACCACGCCCACAACCGGCCGACAAGCACACACAACTGATTCCAAATATCCAATAAGAACTCAATCATCGTCACCACCCCCATTCTCAACCAAACGATCATCATCGAAAATGAAAGCCCCGCCAACAGCATCAGGATGCCGACGAACATACGCATCAATCTGCCGTTGGTGATAAGCCTCAATCCGGTCCAAACCTTCAACGGCTTCCGCGATAACAGGATTACCTTCTCTATATGGTTCAAGTTCGGGATCGGTGTCATCGAACTCTAAATACCGTGGAACACCCTTCGTTTGTAAGAACTCATGAGTAGGAATGCGACGGATATGCCTGCCTCGCAAATCCAGCCAACAATCCTCAAGCAAGCGGAAAATATCAGCATCACCAATACCCGGATATCTCGCTTTAAACGCATTAAAAGACATTCTTCGTCTCATATCACACCCCCTTCAGATTCGGTGCGTTCAGGGTGCCATAATCCGTAACCTGCCCACTAATGGAAACAAGCTTCGGAGAGTTCACCGTTGACCCATATGAAAGATATTGACCGCTTATAGAAACAAGCTTCGGAAACTCAATAACACCAACGGACGTTCCTTCATCGAAACCACCAGGCAACTGAACCGAGCCAACCTTTATAAGATTCGGAGCAGTAAGCGAACCCGTGGTAAGCGTCAGTGTGCCAGTAATCGCACAATAAGGAATCGTGGTGTCACCCGTAACCGTCAGATCACCCTTATATGTACAAGAATCACTAACCGAATCAGCATCACCCGCATCACCACATGATGGTTCAGAAGCCTTCTCGTACTTCCAACCTGAAACGTTCTTATTCGTTCCAGTAATGATGTAACAAGCATCACCCGCATCTGTTTTTCCAAGCTTTTCAGTAACCGTGTTCCCAGGACTCACCGGCGATGTGACGTCACCCGAGCCAGCACCAACGATCACTAAAGCAGAACCATCAACACCACCCGAAAACGTCAAACCTTCCAACGAACCCTGATTACCCGATGACGCCTGTTCGGTCGAAACTCTCGCCGTCGAAACATCAGCCTGAACCGATGCTTTCCACGCCGATACTCTCTGATTCAAGAACACCGGCACAGCAATAGCCGCAATGATTCCGATGATGACCATCACCACAATCAGTTCTATAAGGGTAAAACCCTTACCCTTAATCCTTATATTCTTCACCAAACTTTTCATTCCATAACCCTTCTCTTCCCGTATAAACGTTGTACTTCTGATTCCACTTCGTCAGATACCCGTGAACCCTTCTAACGGCGGTAACCCCGTGCCCTGGTCGTCGGGTAATGATTCTGATTCCTTCCGGAGTTCGGAGCTCATCGTCATCACCGCATCCCGATACTGCTGACTCGCCATGCGACTCTTCACCGCAGCCTTCAGATACTCGTTCAGAACCTTTTCCACGAACAGACTTCTCGACATCCCACCTTCGAACAGCCGTTGAAGGTCCACCTGCTTCACCAAATATTCCGGCAGTGTCAACTTCACCCGCATCGTCGATGTCAATGCCGGTAACCCCGTTCTTCGTTCCCGATGTTCGTCCTTCAAACTCTTCGTCATTCTCTGCTTCCTTCCTATTCCAAAAATCAACGTCAACTAATGACCCATTCACATACGTTCGCGTGAACAATGGATGCCCAAGCACCCGTGCCACCACGGCCAACACCACAAGGATGCCGACCGCAGTAACAACCAAGATGATGATGAATAACATCTCATTCACCCTTCTTCGCAGGACTCTTCAAACCATCAGCGATAATGCTCAAACCAAGATTGCCGTCTGAAACCCAAACCTTCGCCGTGACTTCACCTTCAAACTCAAGACGCTCGAACCGAGACAGTGGACGTTTAGGATCGTTGAAAACCTTCACGTAAGCAGCTTTCAACTGCCTTTCATTACCATTCGCGGAGGTCTCATAAACCAGAACGTTCGGAATGCTAAAAGCCGGTTTGCCATCAGTCAGTTTCACCGCACCAGACTGATCAGTTTGTGCCTTAAAATCCATAACATCAGCACCCGCATAGACTGTGATTGCCTTAAAATCTTCGTCAGTTAAATGAACTCTCATTGGTCTTTCCTTTCGTTATGCCCGTTCAAACCGTTCAAACGAGTCACCAAAGGAATATCGCGGCTACTTTTTATTCAAAAACACGTATAAACACGCAAAAACACTAAAAATGTCAACTTTGACACCTAAATGAACACACTATCTTCACAAAACTTTCACAATTGATGGAAAATGATGCGTTCTGTAGGTAAATATGACGTAAGTTCGGGCCTGATGACCAATAATCTCTATAGAACGAACATTCCGAATGTTCAGTTCGTCAATAATGATGACCCCTAACTCATATACACTATTGACGGGGCTTGATTAACGGGGCTTGTACTTCACTTGCCAATAATGGCGTTATATCAACGTTTATATCTCTATATTTCGAATCCGAGGGGGGGCACCGTCTGTAGGGATATGTCGACAAGACATATGGAGAGCCCCTATGACAATGAATGATCTATCAATTCGCGATGAGCCCGAACGGGCCATCGTTTCCGACGCTTCCCACTTGCGATCCATGCAGGCAGACGATGCTCTCTGCGGGCGACATTTGTGGCTTGCAGCATTGACCACCTCAACCGATCCTGAGACCGGCGAACTGCTTGGTCTGACAATACGGGACGCGACCACCTGGCAGCCTCTGATGGTTGATGCCATATTCCGGCCGGCTTGCCTGACCAATTCCGTGCGCCCCGACGGTACCCTGCGATACTCCTGGGATCCTGTAACAAGCGGTGGCATCACGCCGGACATCGCCTCATGCCGTCTTCCCTTCTCGGTCTATGCCGACCGAGTCCAGGAACTGCTCAACGCCGCGCAGTCGGTGATCGGGCCGCATATAGACCGAGATATCCGTTTCCTAGAACGACAGGGAATAACAGTCAACTCGTCAAAGATCATTCGGGTTTGCTGCAATGTTGGTTGACTGTTTTCCTTGTGTTGTTGTCATGTTGTTGGCTGGTTGCCGTTGGCGAAGATTGTTTGGTATTCCACTGGGGTGAGCTTGCCCAGGGAGCGTTGTCGTCGGCGACGGTTGTACGTGCCCTCGATCCAACGGATGATAGCGAGCCTTAAGCGTGGTAATGTCCGGCCAGTGGGAACGCTGGTTGAGGACGTTCTTCTGCAGCAGGGAGAAGAATGATTCCATCGCCGCGTTGTCCGCGCACGTGTATGCCTGGCCCATCGAGCGATGGATTCCTGTAGCTCGACAGGCTTCAATGTACTGGCGTGAGCCGAACTGTGAACCCCTGTCCGAATGCATGATCACGTCCCGGGGCTTGCCGCGCCGCTGCCAGGCATCCTCGAGCGCGTCGACAGCCAGCGAGGCACGCATCCTGGAGTTCACGGGCCATCCTACGATCCGGTTGCTCCACACGTCCTTGACCGCGCACAGATACAGCTTGCCCTGGCTCGTCCAGTGCTCGTCTGATGTCGGTCAGCCACACGACGTTGGCAGCATTGGCATGGAACTGGCGGCGCACGAGGTCATCCGACGCGGGCTGGCTGGCAGGCTTGCCCGTGCGGTAGCGACGCTGGATCGTGGAGCATATCCGATACTTCGAACAGATGCGCCACACGCGACGCTCCGACACGCACACGTCCCGGGCATGCAGTTCGTCACTGATCAATCGATACCCAATACTCACGGGTCATCCGCGTGAATCACACGAATCATCGCGAGCAGCTCCTCTTCCTCGCGCTCCAGCATGGATACGGGATTGGCCCGCCTGAAATACGCCTGCTTCGAGAAGCCCAGCACCCGCCCAGCCAGCACGACCGGTATGGCAGGTCTCCCAGCTTCGGGACGCTCTGCCAGCCGTCTGACGAGCGGGTAGATCATTTTGGGCGGTCGAGGTTCGCTTTCGACAGGTACGCCGCCGCCTTGCGGGAGGATCTCGTTCTTCATCTCCAACTCGCGGATGCGTTTCAACGCCCGACGTTCCTCAGGCGTGCCCGACAGGCCACGCTCGGCAAGCTCGGCATCCTGCACCCACTTGCTCAACGCCGACTTCGAGATGCCCAGATCCTGCCTGACCTGCCGCCCACGTCATGCCGTTCCTGACCAACGCCTCCGCATCAGCCTTGAACTCGTCACTATACGTCGTTGCCATCATTGGCTCCTTCCCGGTCAGACCATCATATCCAACCAGACCCAAAGTCAACCAACATTGCAGCAAACCCGGTCGCACCCGCAAACCACCACGCCTGATCGCCGGACTCATCCCCACTGCCAGCGGGCCAATGAGCCCCGACATGCGCCAGGCACTCACCGAATGTCAAAACCTGATCGAACGACGCGCCGCCACACTGCTCGACAAGGCCATCACAGCACGTGAACCGTGGACGGCACGGCTCGGCCCCAAACCCGACGAACCCAGAAAGCAGGCCGCATGGCTCAAAGCCGCGCGCACCATCGCCGCCTACCGCGACCGCTACCAGATTAGCGACAACTATCCGCTCGGGCCAAAGTTTAGAGACACCAACGTCAGGCAGAAGATCGACTCCGCCCGAGGCAGAGCAGCCCTCACACAAACGCTTCGCCTAGGCAACCTACAGTCCCCGACCGAAGCGACCCGCCCGACCGTCGTTGTACATCAGGAGCGTGGATTCTAGCGAAAAGCAGAGTTGAAGCCTGCCTTCCAAGACACGCAAGGACGTACCCGTTACACAGTGTCATCGACCGCGTCGGTGCGACAGGCCGCGTTGCCCTGAGCCAAGCAACGTTCTCACAAGAGTACTGTGTGCTATGAGCAGGGAAAAATGACAGATTGATAACCAACAATCCCATTGAATTAAGCCTTTAATGTGTTAATAGGTAGATGATCTCCTAATTTGCGCAGTGAAGACCGCCAATCGTAGAGGAGATAGAAGACCGTGAGTAAATTAGCACTTTTGGGTGGTTACACCAAAGGATGGCAGGAAATCGAAAATGACACTCCTGCGGATGAGAATGAACGTTCCATTCAAGAAGCAGTGCTTTCTGCCCTTAGTGGTGAGCTGACAGCTATCTGCAACTCTGAAACTTTGGTGGTGCTTGCGGGCTCCGGAACCTCACTCGGAATCAAAGACAGTTCCGGAAAGTGTCCCGCGCCGAGCATGGGGGGTCTCTGGGAAGAGGTCAAGAATCTACCTTCTTTCAATAAAGTGAGGGGACAACTCAGTTCAACTCCGATCAGTAATCAGAACCTAGAGCATGTCCTTTCTGACGCACAATCCAGACATTCCTTTGAGCCGAGCAACTCTGATTTAGAGGCATTCATTTCAGAGGCAGAAAGTATTGTCTGGAATAAGTGCAATTTCATCAACGAGACATCCGACCTGGTGACTCACGAACTCTTTTTGAGAAAAGTGGCTCGACGTTCGACAAGGCTGCAACGAACCCAAATATATACAACGAATTATGATCTGGCATTTGAAACGGCTGCACAGCGGTCTCGGTTCAATGCAATCGACGGGTTTGGCTATGGAGGACAGACTTTCAATGGGGCCTCCTTCGATTTGGATTACGTTAGACGACGCCCGCACGAACCGCTCACTTTAGAGCCGAACGTATTTCACTTGCTAAAACTCCATGGATCTGTGGACTGGAATTCAGTAGGGACTGAAATACACAAGCTTTACGATTCTTCAAAACCTGCAAATCCTGCTCTATTTTACCCATCGGCGACAAAATATCAGTTGTCCTACCAGCAGCCCTACCTAGAGTTTATGTCTCGTTTCCAAATCGCTCTACGTCAACCCGATGTCGGACTCATCGTTGTGGGTTTCGGTTTCAACGATGATCACCTCACCGCTCCCATAGAAGCTGCTCTCAGAAGCAATATCGGGCTACGGGCAGTGTTCGTATCTCCGGGAATTCGTGGTACAAAACGTTCAACTACATTCAGCTGGATACAACAGCTCATTGAAAGGGGCGACCGGCGTCTCACACTTTTAGAAACCACATTTGACCGTCTGGTAGAGGTCCTCCCAGATGTTCCTTCGCGAGAAGAACGCGATGCATATGCCGAACGTCTAGCCGATGGGGGCGCGAAGTTCTAATGGATACCCATCCCTTTAGCCCAGAACGACACATCGGCCACATCTATCAGATCGAGGGTTCCTTTGCTGACATTACGTTCTCCGCAGCGAACAAACTCCCGCGCGCGCTCTATGGAGAGTATCTCGGTCGAGGAGAGGTGGGCGAGTTTGTGGTCATCGACGTTGAAGGAATCGCCATATTTGGACGTATACTTCGAGTCGGCACCCCAGCCAATCGAGCGGAAGAACTACTCTCGGAGTCAGGTCCAAAAGTTCCCGTCGAGGGACGAATTCAATTGCTTTCCACCCTTGAACTCAGCGGGAAAGCCACACGGGGTATTGCCAAATATCCAAAAGTTGGCGACGCTGTATTCGCTGCAAGCTCTGAGGCCATATTGGCTGTGATTGGAACGAGCCCAAGCGCGGGGGCTCCCACACTCCGCCTGGGTTCCCTTTCAGTTGACGAATCAGTACCGGTTGACGTCCCTCTGTCTCGTCTGTTTGGACGCCATGTCGCCGTAGTAGGCGCAACTGGATCAGGCAAAAGCTGGACACTGGGCCATTTAGCTGAAAGTGTAGCCGTGCTCAGAGGCAAGATGATCCTCATTGATGCCACTGGCGAGTTCCGGACACTTGGAGACCGAGCCCGGCATTTGGCGTTCGGGTCAACAGCTGGTGAACCAGCAGGAGTTCAGTGTGTCGGAATACCTCACTACATGATGCGCGAATCAGATCGAAATGCTTTCCTGAATCCATCGGCCGGCTCTCAACTTCCGAAATTACGTGAAGCAGTGCGCACTCTGAGACTTGTCCAAGCGGTCGCAGATGACACCTCCCCTGATCCCGCGCATCGCGTGTTTGCTAGTGCACAGGGGCTGCTTTGTCCAAGACGGGCAACTCTGTCCAGGCGTTCCAGACCGCAATGCAGAAGTACATTGGAAATGTCGAAGATCCCCACTATCCCTTCAACTTCAGGGCGTTGGCAGATCAAGTCCAATGCGAGTGCATCTGGCCGACAGGTCCAGGCCAGAAAACCGGTGTATTCGGAGGGCCAAACAATAATGAGTTGAGCTACGTTTCATCGCTAGTAAGTCGTATCAACGATCTATTACAAATTCCCGAAATCATGAATGTCATTGACCCACCAAATGGTGTTTTAAACGCCATAGACGAGATGGAATCATGGTTGACGGATACAAGCAGTCATCTACTAAGAATTTCGCTCAGAAACCTGACTTTCGCCAATCATCTAAGAGAGATTATTGTCAACATTTTGGGCCAGACTCTCCTCGGCTGGGCACGTCTAGACAGGTTTCAGAAGTCCCCATTGGTTGTAGCAGTGGATGAAGCGCACCAGTTCTTTGACGTCACGGTAGGCGATGAATTCGCGAGTACCCATTTGAACGCATTCGACGGTATAGCCAAAGAGGGACGAAAATATGGACTCACGGTTTGCGTGGCTACGCAGCGTCCCGGTGACCTCCCCTCCGGGGTACTAAGCCAAGTTGGAATGACGATTGTACATAGACTCGCGGATGGTCGAGATCGGCAGCGGATCGAACAGGCTGCAGCGGAAATCGACCAATCGGCTACGAAGCTTTTGCCGGGACTCGTTCCCGGCGAAGCAATCCTCGTAGGCGTGGACTTCCCTGTTCCTGTCAGCGTCCACATACAGAAACCAGTATCACCCCCGGCATCAGACGGGCCGGACTACGGTGCGTGGAAAGCTCCATCAACGACACCAAGTAGCGGGGTGAGAAAGGCAACATGATTGTTTTTGTCTAGCGGACCAGCAATGACTGGTGTAACTCAGAGACTGATCAGTGGCTTATGTCTGCGAGTTATTGAGTTGGTAATGTCTTGAGCCACGGTTGTGCGAAATCCAGTCGATATAGTAGTGGCGTTTGCCCGATGAGGGGCGGTAGATTCCGTCTGGGAACTCCACGCCTTTCTTCAGATGCGGCTCAGATGAGTTACAGAGCTAAGGTCGTCTTAGCCCCAGCGTGGCCCTTTCGGACCCACATGTCGGGTTTATTAGCCAGACATGTACACGCATCAGTTTCCTAAATTACGAGATTGCATAAACTAATGGCGGGTTACGGCGAATTCCAATTCCACATCGAGACGTCTGCTGTCATCAGAGTAACCAACACTGTGAAGGTGTGATGAGTGCCAACAGGAGCCGATTGCGAGTTAAAAAGATTGTTAGCGGGATGAACGAGTTCTGCGAGTATGAACCCGGCAACTGAACTCATGCTGTATAATTACCGCAGTCGTATGGAACCAGTGAAGGGGGCTCAGGTGGACTTTTATGAGCGCCTTTCGATGCGAGGAGTACTCTGGGCGTGCCTGCATGATCTCCATGGCAATGCTTTCCAGGATTTTTTTCAGGATATGATGACACTCTGCGTACCGGGCTTCGTGGATGTCCGGACGCACGGAAATCTCGGGGATCGTGCTAGTGACGGGCTTGATTTGCATGACGCTCGACTCTATGCGTGCTACGCACCGGAGACCGTCGATCCCGTGGCGACTATCCGCAAGTTCCGTTCAGACCTTGCTGGCGCGGTAAAGAAGCGATCAGGCCAATTCACGACGTTCGTTTTCGTCCACAATGATGTGCGGGGCCTACACCCAGAACTCTCTGTAGAACTTGCGAAGGCACGGTCTGCATACCCCAGCATCTCTTTCGAAGTTATGGGATTCCGTCATTTCCGTGACATGCTCGGCCAGCAGAACAGTCAGGACGTCGAAGCAGTACTGAAGACTCAGCTTCCCATGCAGCACACCATCGCTGTCGGGTTGCAAGAAATGGAGGAGCTCCTCGCCGATTTGGCGACGAAGCGCATATCCGATGCTGCACAAGTACCAATCGAGACTGTGTCTGCCCATAAACTGCTCTATAGTGACCTGACACGTGACACCCAAGCCGAGCTACGCAATGGTATGCGATACTCTGCAATGATCTCCGACTATTACCAACGTCGTATCGACATCACAGAGCGGGACGAAGTTGCGGCCCGGTTCCATACGGAGTACCTCGATGCGGTCGGCAACGGCCTCGATCCAGAAGATGTACTGCTGCGGATGAGAGAATTCCTAGCAGGTAATCGCGCCTCTACAGCGCCGCGGTATCGCGCGCAGACCGCGGTCCTCGCGTATTTTTTCGAAAGCTGTGACATCTTCGAAAACGCGCCTATTGGATGGGTGCCTGAAACCAAGGAGACGGTGTTGTGATTACTCCCACCAAGGGGATCTCACCACAGCGAGCGCTCTTAACTATTGGCGCGCAGATATCGATGATTCTGACCGAACCGATGACCGTCAGCCAGGCGTGGGGTTCACTCAAGGCGTGGAGGTTCCAACACTCCAATGATGAGGTGCTCCCTTACTCCTGGTTCGTCCTCGCTCTGGACCTGTTGTATGCACTAGACACCATCCACTATTACGATGGCCTGCTCTATCGAAAGCGAGGGAACTGATGTTCCGTCAGGTCCGATCAAGCGACGAACGTTTCAAGACACTCACGTTCAAACCTGGCCGCAATATCCTCATCGCAGACAAGACCCCTCAATCCAGCGCAACCGCCAGCCGCAATGGGGCCGGCAAATCGTCACTCATTGAGATTCTACATTTCGTTCTCGGCATGCGCCGGCTAACCAATTCGGTCTTGCAGAACGCGGCGCTTAAGGCCGACACCTTCTCACTACAATTGGATTGGCCGAAGGTGCCGGACGTCCTTAGTGTCAGTCGCTCGTTGAACAAGCGAAGCCGGATCAATCTTGATCCCGATATAACAGAAAATGGAACACTAGTGCCAGTAGCCGGAAGTGTGACCGTCCCCAAGTGGACCGCCGCCATCGGCCAAAGCTTATTCGGGTTCCCAGACGAGCACGTGGGGATCAATGCGAGATCGCTGCTTTCGCTTTACATCCGCCGGGTAAGCCAGCATGGGATGGATGACCCGGTCAAGACCTTTCCTAATCAGTCGATGGCTGACGCGACAACGAACGTTGCGTATCTCCTCGGTCTGGACTGGCATCTTGCGGCTGGCTACCAAGAACTTGCCAGCCGGGAGTCATTACGTCAGAAACCGAAGAAGGCGGCGAAAGACCCGGTGTTCGGTCTAGTCG